>CAUJGH010000602.1 GCA_963169575.1 Myxococcota bacterium
AGCTCGTCGCCTCGTCGAAGACGAGGATCGCGGGGTCGGCGAGGATCGCGCGGGCGATCGTGATGCGCTGGCGCTGGCCGCCGGAGAGGCGGAGGCCGAACTCGCCGACGGGCGTGTCGTAGCCCTGGGGCAGCTCGTCGATGAACTCGTCGGCCGAGGCGGCGGCCGCTGCGGCGCGGACCTCGTCCATGCTCGCCCCGGGCTTGCCATAGCGGATGTTCTCGAGAACCGAGATGTCGAAGAGGAAGGGCTCCTGGGTCACGACCGCGACGTGGGAGAGGAACGACTCCCGCTTCAGGTCGCGCAGATCGACGCCGTCGATCTCGATCGCGCCCCGCGTCGGATCGTGGAAGCGCAGCAGCAGGTCCATCAACGTGCTCTTGCCGGTTCCGGTCCGGCCGACGAAGGCGATGACTTCGCCGGGCTTCACCTCGAGATCGACGCCCTGCAGGATCGGCCCCTGGCCGTAGTCGAAATGGACGTCGCGGAAGCGGACGCCATGCGACAGGCCGTGCATCTCCCGGGCGTTCGGGCGATCGGGGACGTCCTCGGGCATGTCGAAGATCTCGAACAGGCGCCGCGATCCCGCGTTCGATTCCATGATCGTCGTATAGGAGACCGTGAGGCTCTTGATGGGCTTGTAGATCTGCAACATCACGGTGGCGAAGGAAACCAGGGTCCCCTGGGTCACGCCGAACTTCCCCTCGAGCGCGAAATACGCGCCGACCCCCAGGATCACGGCGCCGACGAGCTGGTTCACCGAGTCGCTCGTCGTCTTCGCGAGACCGCGTTGCACGACGACCTTCATGTGGCGTTTGAAGTAGGTCTGCGTCTCGCGCGAGAACGCGGCGAGCTCGATCGCCTGCCCCTGAAAGGCCTTGATGACCTTGATGCCCGAGAGGATCGCGATCAGACGCTGGGAGAGATCGCTCTGGGTCTCCTGTCGGCGCAGCGTCTTCTTCTGGATGCGATTGCCGAAGTAGGCCAGCATGCCCAACAGGATCGGGATCGTGGCCAGCGACAGCAGCGAGAGCTGCCAGGAGAGCAGCACCATCGTGAAGACGCCGCCGACGAGCAGCATGAGATCCTCGACGACGTCCTTGTAGAGGACGTCGAGCGTCCGGCAGGCGAGATGGGCGTCCGTCAACGCCCGCGAGAGCAGCTCGCCGCTGGCCTCGCCGCGGTGGAGCCGCAGCGGCGCCGCGAGGAACTTCTCTGCGACGCGCTCGTCGACGTCGCGGCGCGTGCGAGCGACGACCCAGTTCGCGAGATAGAGCCGCAGGAACATCGCGGGCGGTGCGGCGAGCAGGGTGATCCCGAGGATCACGGCGATCTGCCGCACCTCCGGGCCAAACGCGCTCCAGTCGAAGCTTCCCGCCTTCGAGGCGGGCAGGAGCACGTCGTCGATCGCGGGCACCATCAGCCAGGTCTTGACGTAGCGGGTCGCCGCGAAGAGTGTCGCGCAGGCGAACGTCCCCGCGATCGCGCCCCGGTAGCCGAGGGACAAGCGGACCGTGCGGACGAGGTCCCGCAGGCTGGGGCCGTTCGCGTCGCGGGATCCCAGCGGAGTCCCGAGGGTCACCGCTCTCGCTTCATCGATCGCGCGCAGATGAATCTCCCGACGCCCGGGGCCGAGGGCTCAAGCGAGCTCGGCCGCGATGGCGTCCCCACCCCGCCAGCCGAGCAGCAGGTCGCCCTCGAATCCGAGGGCGGCGACCGCGGCGCGATCGAGGTGGTAGATGGAGGGGCGCGCAGAGAGTCGCAGGTCGATTTCCGTTGGCCAACCCAGGCCCGGCAACGGGTCCTCGAGCCAACCATCGTCGCCGTCCCAATGCGGCAGCTCGACGCCCTGCGCGACGAGCGAATCCCGGCAGAACGGCATCAGCGCCCGCAGACGCGAGGCGATCCCCTGGCGCAGCCGGCCGAGGCGTTCGGGATCGCGATCCGCGACGACGGCCCGGGCGACCAGATCGATCCGCTGGGAATGGGTCTGGCTCGGGAAGGCGGTGATCGCCGTCGTCGGCTGATCTGCATCCTGTTCCGGCAGGATGAGCCGGGCGCTCATGCCTTCGGGCAGGACCGCCGTCGGCACGCTGAAGAGGAACGCCGCGCGGAACGCGCGTTGGCCGCCGCGCGTGAGGATCGAGGGGACGGGCCGCCCGGGCCCGGCCGGGGCGGCGGGATCGGCGGCGTATTGATCGCGCAGGGCCGAGGGGGCGGCGGCCAGGACGAGCGTCCGGCCGAGCCAGATCTCACCCGTCTTGCGGACGCGCACACCGGGCTGACCCGAGACCGAGACCAGCTCGAACTCCCCCGTCAGCGTCCGGAAGTCGCCGTAGGAGGCGGTGACACGCTTGCGCAGCAGGTCGTAGAGCCAGGGCGGCTCGTCGGCGAACCCGGCGCCCCCGGCGAGCGGGCCGCCGAGCAGTCGGGCCTGGGCCTCGGGCGGCGGTGCGCCGAGGCCGAGGTTCGAGAGCGCCCGGATCTGCGAGCCGAGCAGGCCCGGGAGCGGGTCTTCCAGGGAACCCACGATGCCGGGCAGGCCGCGGCGGTGGTGGCCGATCTGCGGCGCGCGTCCGCCTGCGACCCGCCGGCCGACCCGGACGACCGGAGATTCGAGCAGGATGCTGCGCTCGACCTTCGAGGATTCGAGCAGCTCGCGCACGAGGGTCTGGGCCTCGTCGGGCTTGGCGAGGCCCCAGGCGACCAGCTCCTCGGCGGTGACCGCGGCCTGGCCGACATCCATGCGGACGGGATCCGCGGCGATCTGGAAGGCGAGCCGCTCGGCGGCGATCCGCCGGCGATCGATCAGCGGCACCGAGAGCGTCTTCAGGCAGGCGTCGAGGACGCCTTCATCGCGCAGGCCCGTCAGGAAGAAGGGCTCCCGGAGCGCGGGCGGCCGCGTCGCGCGGGCGCCCTCCTCGACGACCAGCACGCGCTGCCCCGACGCGCCGATCCGGGCCGCGGCGACGAGCGCAGAGAGACCGCTTCCGAGGATCAGCGCATCCCATCGCCTTGCCCGGGGCGCCTCGCTCGGATCCAGCGCGGGAAGCTCGACCATCACCCGACCCTGACGGGGCGATCTGCCTGGAAGATCAGGGAAATCGCCCGAAGTTGAACCGGGCCTACTGGCCCGCGAGGAAGCCCGGATCGAAGAGCATCGGGGGATCCCCCGCCGCCTTGCGTTCGATCACGCCGATCTTGTAGCCGCGCTCCCCGAGGCCCTGGAGGCGGTGGATGATCTCGTCGGCGCTCGCGGCCGGGGCGATCGCGATCATCCCGATGCCGCAGTTGAAGACCCGCAGCTGCTCGGACTCGGAGAGGCCGCCGACGCGAGTGATCCAGGCGTAGACGTCGGGGCGCGGCCAGGCGAGCGTGTCGACATGGGCGCGGACGCCGCTCGGGAGGATGCGCGGGATGTTGCCCTCGAAGCCGCCGCCCGTGACGTGGACGAAGCCGTGGATCTCGAAGTCGCGGATGAGGTTGAGCAGCGGCTTGACGTAGATGCGGGTCGGCGCGAGCAGGGCGGCCGCGAGGCTGGTCCGCAGCTCGGGCGGCTCGCCGAAGAGATCGACCGTCCCCGCTTCGATCCCGGCGTCGAGCACCGAGCGGACCAGGGAATAACCGTTGCTGTGGAAGCCGCTCGAGGCGATCCCGATCAGGACGTCGCCCTCGGCGATGTTCGAGCCGTCGATCACGGCGCCGCGCTCGACGACGCCGACGCTGAAGCCGACCAGCTCGACGTCGCCCTTGGCGTAGACGCCGGGCATCGTCGCCGTCTCTCCGCCGAGCAGCGCGCAGCCCGCCCGGCGGCAGCCCTCGGCGACCCCGCGGAGCGTGTCGCCGGCGATCGACTTCGAGAGATCGCCCATCGCGACGTAGTCGAGGAAGATGATCGGCTCGGCGCCCTGGACGACGAGGTCGTTCACGACCATCGCGACGCAATCGATCCCGATCGTGTCGTAGCGGCCGATCCGGGAGGCGAGCTTCAGCTTGGTGCCGACGCCGTCGGTCGCCGCGACGAAGATCGGCTCCTTGTAGCGGTCGGGCGCCTTGAACATGCCGGCGAAGCCGCCGATCGAGCTCAGGACCTCCGGCCGGAAGGTCGTCTTCGCGATTTCCTTGATGTCGTCCACGAAGGATTCGTCGTGGTCGAGATCGACACCGGCCTTCGCGTACGCGGGGGCGGCGGTGGTCGTGAAGGCGGCGTCGGCGGGCTTGGGGGGTCGCGGCACGAGCAGGAGATAGGCAATGGTCCGATTCCAGTCAATCGAATCGGCGGGAGAAGGGCTGCCCTGCGCGTTCGCGGCAGCGCCAGGCCATCCGGGCTAGGCTCGCGCGCCGTGACGATCTCGGTGGTGATCCCGACGCTCGACGAGGCGGAGCGCATCGGCGCGCTCGTCCGGAGCCTGCGCCAGGACGGGGTCGAGATCATCGTCGTCGACGGGGGGAGCCGGGACGCGACGGCGCCGCTCGCCCGCGAGGCCGGTGCCCGTGTGCTCGAGTCGACGAGGGGGCGTGCCGCGCAGCTGCGGCACGGGAGCCAGAACGCGAACGGGGACCTGATCTTGTTCCTGCATGCCGATACCCGACTGCCCGAAGGCTGGCCGGCCGCCGTGCGCGCTGCGATGCGCGAGGCCGCCTTCGCCGGCGGGGCGTTCGCCTTCCGGCTCGAGGAGCGGGGGGCGTTCTTCCGCTGGCTCGAGCTCTGGGTCGGTGTGCGCAATCGGATCTTCTGCCTGCCGTACGGGGACCAGGCGATCTTCGTTCGCCGGCGCGTGCTCGAGGCGATGGGCGGCGTTCCGGACGTGCCGATCCTCGAGGATCTCGATCTCGTGCGCGGGATCAAGGCACGGGGCCGGCTCGCGCAGCTTCCGCTGCCGGCGACGACCTCTGGCCGACGTTATGCGCGGGGGGGCGGGTTGCGGACGCTGCTCGTGCATCAATGGGCGCTGCTCGGCTGGGCGCTCGGCTGGGATCGCGGCCGGCTCGCGCGCAGGCTCGGCCGATGAGCGAGGCTCTCGCCGCGACGCAGCTCGCCGGGCAGGGCGGCGACTCGCCCGTGCGCCACGCGCTGCGGCGGCTGTCCGTCTACCTGCGCCGCAATGCCCGCTTCTATCTGCTCTGGTTCTTCGTCGTGCTGCTCTACGTCGCGTCGTTCAATCTGCTGCCGCTCGCGGTCGGCTGGGCGATCGACGGCCTCGTCGAGGGTGTCCCGCGCGCCGAGGTCTTCCGGCGCTGCTGGATCCTGTTCGGGATCGCCGTGGGGGGCGGGTTGCTGCGTTTCTTCTCGCGCCAGCTCGTCTTCGACGCAGCGCGCGAGGTCGAGTACGAGATCCGCAACGATCTCTTCGCCCATCTGCAGAAGCTCCCGCAATCCTTCTTCTTCCGTTGGCGCACGGGCGATCTGATGAGCCGCTGCGTCAACGATCTCAACTCGGTGCGCATGCTGCTCGGGCCCGGGCTGCTCTCCGTCGCGCAGAGCCCGATCCTCTTCGTCGGCGCCTTCCTCGCGATGTCGACGCTCTCGCTGAAGCTCGCGATCCTGATGATGCTGCCTTATCCGGCCTTCATCCTGATCTCGCGCGTGCTCGGCTCGCGGCTCTATTCGCGCAGCCTCGCGGCGCAGCAATCGCTCTCTTCGATGTCGAATTTCGTGCAGGAGAACGTCGCCGGCATCGCCGTCGTCAAGGCCTACGCGATGGAGCGCGATCAGGCGGATCGCTTCGAGGAGGCGAACGAGGCGCTGCGGGAGCGCTCGCTCGAGCTCGTACGGACCAGCGCGGCGATGCCGGCGGTGACGGGCCTGCTGCCCGCCGTCGGACTCGCGCTCGCGCTCTGGGTCGGCTTCGGGGAGATCCAGGCCGGGCGCATGGGGACGGGCGCGCTCTTCTCGTTCACGATCTTCGCCCGCCAGCTGACGTTCCCGACCTTCATCATGGGTTATGCGATCAGCCTCATGCAGCGGGGCGCCTCGGCGATGCAGCGCATCGACGAGATCCTCTCGGTGATGCCGTCGATCCGCGACGAGGCGGGCAGCGTCGATCTCGAACGGATCGCGGGGCGGATCGAGTTCCGGGGGCTGACGTTCCGCTACGACGACGCGTCGCGCGCCGCGGCCCTCGACGGCATCGATCTCGTGGTCCCGGCCGGGACGACGGTGGGCATCGTCGGGCCGGTCGGGGCGGGCAAGTCGACGCTGGCTTCGGTGATCCCGCGGCTGTTCGAGGTCGAGGACGGGCAGCTCTTCATCGACGGCGTCGACATCAATCGCATCCGGCTCGCGAGCCTGCGCCGGGCGATCGCGATGGTGCCCCAGGATTCGTTCCTCTTTTCCATGCCGCTGCGCGACAACATCGCCTACGGACTGCCCGCGGACGTGCCCTTCGAGCGGATCGAGACCGCCGCGCAGCGCGCGCAGCTCGCTCGCGACATCGAGGATCTGCCCCATGGCTACGACACGCTGGTCGGCGAGCGCGGCATCATGCTCTCCGGCGGCCAGCGTCAGCGCACGGCGCTCGCCCGCGCGCTCGCCCTCGAGCCCTCGATCCTGATCCTCGACGACACGCTCTCGGCCGTCGACGCCGATACCGAGCAGCGCATCCAGGCCGAGCTCGATCGGCTCTTCGCCGGTCGGACCGTCGTCGTCGTGGCGTCGCGGGTCAACTCCGTCCGCAAGCTCGATCAGATCGTCGTGCTCGACGGCGGCCGGATCGTCGAGCGCGGGCGTCATGCGGAGCTGATCGCGAAGGGCGGGGTCTACGCCCGGCTCGCCGCGGAGCAGGCGGCCGAGGAGACGCGCGCGGAGCGCGAGCGGCGACTGATCGGCGAGGGCCTCGGCCGAGCCGTCGGGGAGGGCGCATGAGCTCTCCCGCGAGCGGGCGCACGTCCGCGACGAAGGCGCAGCCGAATGCCCGCCCGACGGATCTGCACGAAGAGGAAGAGCTCGGCCGCGCCTACGACGGCCGCCTGCTGCTGCGCCTCTGGCCCTACGTCCGCCCCTATCGCCGGCAGATCTGGATCACGCTGCTGCTCTTCCTTCCCATCTTCCTGCTCGAGCTCGCGCCGGCCTGGGTCGTGAAGGTCGGCATGGACCTCGTGCTCGCCGGCGAGCCGACCGCGGGCGGCTGGGCCAACGCCGCGCTCGCGGGCGCGCAGCGATGGCTGGCGACGCCGCCGCCCGGCATCCCGGTCGCCGTCTGGCTCGCGTGCCTCTACTTCTCGGTCTCGGTCTCGCTCGGGCTCTTGTCCTGGCTCCATCAGGTCATCATGGCGACGACGGGCCAGTACGCGATGTTCGATCTGCGGCGTGCGGTCTTCGCCCATATCCAACTGCTCCCGATGAGCTTCTTCGACACGATGCCGGTCGGGCGCCTCGTGACCCGCTCGACCAACGACGTCGAGAACCTCGCCGAGATGTTCTCCCAGGGTCTCGTCGCCCTCGTCACCGACGTCATCAAGATGCTCGGCTTCGCGGTCGTGCTCTTCCTCGTCTCGCCGAAGCTGACGCTCTACACCTTCGCGATCGTCCCGGTCATGGCGTTCGCGGCGTTCGTCTTCCGCTGGAAGGTGCGCGAGGCCTATCGCGCAGTGCGGGTCAAGATCGCCCGGATCAACACGCAGATCCAGGAGACCGTGACCGGCATGAAGGTCGTCCAGCTCTTCAGCCGCGAGGAGCGCAACCTCGCCGACTTCGACCGGATGAACGCGGACCACCGCGACGCCTGGCATCAATCGATCCGCTACGACTCGCTGCTCTTCTCGACGATCGAGGTCGCGACCGGCGTCACGATGGCCGTCATCATCGGCGTCGGGACCGGCATCGCCGAGGCGGGCATCCTCTACGTCTTCATCGACTACATGCAGCGCTTCTTCATGCCGCTGCGCGATCTCTCGGCGAAGTACTCCGTCATGCAATCCGCGATGGCGTCGGGCGAGCGGATCTTCCAGCTGCTCGATCGGACGCCGAGCGTCCGCGATCGCGTCGCGGCGATTCCGGCGACGGATCCCGCGGTCGCCGGCAGCGTCGAGTTCGACCACGTCTGGTTCCGCTACGGACCGCCGGCGGATGGGGCGGGCGAGGCGGCGGGCGATGCAGCCGGCGACGCGTCTGCCGGCGCCGGCGCGGCCGCGGACGACGGCGACTGGATCCTGCGCGACGTGTCGTTCCGCGTCGCACCGGGCGAGAAGGTCGCCTTCGTCGGGGCGACCGGCGCCGGCAAGACGACGATCATCAAGCTCCTGACGCGGCTCTACGACGTCGATCGCGGCTGCGTCCGCGTCGATGGCGTCGACGTGCGCGACTTCCCGCAGCAGGCCCTGCGAAAGCGGGTCGCCACGGTCCTCCAGGACGTCTTCCTCTTCAGCGGCACGCTCGCCCGCAACATCGCTCTCGGCCGCCACGACCTCGACGAGCTCGCGATCCAGCGCGCCGCCCGCGCCGTCGAGGCCCACGACTTCATCGAGCGTCTTCCTGCGGGCTATGCGACGGAGGTCCGCGAGCGCGGCTCGAACTTCTCGACCGGCCAGCGCCAGATCCTCTCCTTCGCCCGGGCCCTGGCCCACGGCGCGCCCGTCCTCGTCCTCGACGAGGCGACCAGCGCGATCGATCCGACGACCGAGGCGGCGATCCAGCGGGGCATCCGCGTCCTGATGGAGGGCAAGACCGCGATCGCCATCGCCCACCGTCTGTCGACGATCCGCGACGTCGACCGCATCTTCGTGCTGGTTGGCGGCCGGATCGTCGAGTCCGGCAGCCATGACGCCCTGCTTGCCGCGGACGGGGTCTACGCGCGACTCTACCGGCTGCAGGCCGAACGCGAGGAGGAAGAGGGCGCTCTCGCGGCCCGGCCCGCCTGAGCCCCGACCGCAGCGAGCGCGCGGTCCAAAGGATCCGAGGGCGAGCGAGGCCCCGACCAGGAAGCGCGAGCGAAGCCCGAGACCCGGTACGAACAGGAATTCCCGTGCCCCAGCCCGAAGACGCCGTCCAGTGGATCATCAAGAAATGCTTTCCGCGCTCCTTCGGGATCAAGCGGTGGGCGATGCATGCCTGGAAGTTCGGGACCGCGAAATACGTCGTCGTCTCGTTCCCGAAGAGCGGACGGACCTGGCTTCGCGCGACGCTGAGCTTCTACTACGCCGAGCGCTACGGCCTCGTCGATCCCCCGCTGCTCGAGTACGCGAATCTGCATCATCTCGACCGCCGCATCCCGAAGATCTTCTTCACCCACGACGAAGAGCCGACACTCCGCCCCGACGAGCTCGGCCGCGACAAATCCCGCTACGCCCGCAAGCACGTCCTCTTCGTCTCGCGCGATCCGCGGGACGTCTGCGTCTCGCTCTATTTCCATCGCCGCCACCGCGACCGCGACCTCGACCAGCCGATCTTCGAGTTCGCGACCGGCGAGGCCGGCGGTCTGCGGACGACGGTCGAGTTCATGAACATCTGGCGCGACGCCCTGAAGCGGATCCCGGCCTCGCTCGAGATCTCCTACGAGGCGATGCACGCCGAGTCCGAGCAGACGCTCGCGAAGATCCTGCGCTTCTTCGGTGAAGAGCCCGATCCGGGCGCCATCCGGATCGCCGTCGAGCGGGCCCGCTTCGACCGCCTGCAATCCCTCGAGCGCAAGGGCGCCTTCACGAGCGGCCGGCTGACGGCGGCCGATCCCTCGGAGGCCGACTCCTT
>CAUJGH010000603.1 GCA_963169575.1 Myxococcota bacterium
TCGACCCTCTCGTTGGGCCGAAGACTATATCGGTTTTTATTTAGTTTTCAAAAGTATATTCCGACACATCCCAGGGCCGTCCGGCCGCCCGGCGGCGAGACGCGACCTCGTCGCGGCTACACTCGCGCTCCTTTCGCGCGGCGAGGACATTGCATTTCATGGTCGAGCTGGCAGAGCAGGCGCTGATCGCGCTGCGGCGCATCATCCGCGTCACCGAGACGCATTCCCGCGGCCTCGCGCGCGATCTCGGAACGACGGCCTCCCAGGTCATCGTGCTCCGGATCCTGGCGCAGGCACGCGAAGCCACGGCGGGCCAGATCGCCGAACGCGCGAGCATGTCGCAGGCGACGATCAGCACCCTCCTCGACAGCCTCGAGACCGCGAAGCTCGCCGTCCGCAAGCGCGGCGAAGGCGATCGCCGCCAGGTCTGGGTCTCTCTCACGCCCGCCGGCCGCGCCTTTCTCGACTCCATCCCCGACCTGCTCCAGGAACGCTTCGAGACGCGCTTCCATAAGCTGCCGACGTGGGAACAGGGCTATCTCGTCGCGGCGCTCGAACGCATCACCTCCCTGCTCGACGCGGAGGAGATCGACGCCTCGCCGATCCTCGACGTCGGCGCGATCGCGCGAAGCGAACCCGCCCGAAGCGCGAAAAGCGCCAGCAGCGAACCACCGAAGCGCAGCCCGCCACGTCGTCGCGACGCTCGCTGACCCGCGTCCTGCCGCCCGAGCAGAGCGCACGAGCGGGTGCGCTAGGGTCGTCCTACGGCGACCGAAACGGAGGACCTCGTTTGAAAGATGCCATCGACCTCACGGAATTCGAATCGAAGCTCGTCTCGCGGCCGCTCCGGAAGCAGGACTACGAAGCGATCATCGCGCTCGAAGCGCGCTGCTTCCCCGGCCAGAAGTCCTGGAGCCGCGCGCAATTCGAGAGCCAGATCACGATCTTTCCCGAAGGCCAGATCGGCATCGAGTACGACGGCGAGATCGTGGCATCCTCCTCGAGCCTGATCGTCGACTTCGGCGACTACGACGACTGGCACAGCTGGCATCAGATCGCCGACGAGGGCTTCATCCGGAACCACGAAGCCTCCGGCGACACGCTCTACGGCATCGAGATCATGGTCGACCCCGAATTCCGCGGGTACCGCCTATCGCGGCGTCTCTACGAGGCCCGCAAGAACCTCGCCCGAGAGAAGAACCTGCGCCGCATCATCATCGGGGGACGGATCCCCGGCTACGGTGCCCATGCGACCGAGATGTCGGCGACCGAGTACGTCGAGCAGGTGATCGCCCGCAAGCTCTACGATCCCGTCCTGACCGCCCAGCTCTCGAACGGCTTCGCCCTCCAGGGCCTGATCCCCGACTATCTGCCCTCCGACGTCGAGTCCCGCGGCTACGCGTCGTACCTCGAGTGGAGCAACCTCGACTACCGCCCCAATCCGGGCCGCAAGCTCCGCTCGGTCTGGAACCAGCGGATCAGCCTCGTCCAGTACCTCATGCGCCGGGTCGAGTCCTTCGACGAGTTCGCGCGCCAATGCGCCTTCTACGTCGATACGGCCGGTGACTACCATTCCGACTTCGTGCTCCTGCCCGAACTCTTCACGACGCAGCTGCTCTCGCTCGTCGACGAGAAGCAGCCCGGGCTCGCCGCCCGGCGGCTCGCCGAGTTCACGCCTCGCTATCTCGAGCTCTTCTCTGATCTCGCCCTCAAATACAACGTCAACGTGATCGCCGGATCGACCTTCATCGAGGAGCAGGGAGATCTCTTCAACGCCTCCTTCCTGTTCCGGAGGGACGGTTCGATCGACAAGCAGTACAAGATCCACGTCACGCCGAACGAGCGCGAATGGTGGGGCGTACAACCCGGCGCCCGCATCAACGTGATGGACACGGACCGCGGCAAGATCGCGATCCTCATCTGCTACGACATCGAGTTCCCCGAGCTCGCTCGTGCCGCGGTGGCGCGGGGTGCCCATTCGATCTTCGTTCCGTTCAACACGAACGACCGCCTCGGATATCTGCGCGTGCGAAGCTGCGCCCAGGCACGCGCCATCGAGAACCAGATCTACGTGTCGATCGCGGGCTGCGCCGGCAACCTCCCGTCCGTCGAGAACGCCGACATCCACTACTCGCAGTGCGGGATCTTCACGCCCTCCGACGTCGGATTCGCGCGGGACGCGATCGCCGCCGAGAGCACGCCGAACATCGAGACCGTGCTGACCCACGACGTCGACACCGAGCTGCTGCAGCGCAACCGGCATACGGGGACGGTCCGGCCCTGGACGGATCGGCGGACCGATCTCTATCGCGTGCAGTGGCTCGGCGAAGAGGATCCGGACGGCAGCTACTGAGTCACCGGGCCGACTCCGGGCCCGTCTCGCCGCCCGACTCGAGCGGGGGCGCGCCCGCGCGCCGGCTTCCGCTCGCGCCGCCGCGGTCTTCCGATGCTCCGCGAAGCAGCAGCGCGAAATCCGCGCCCGACGGCGCCTGGAAGACCCGCAGCCCGAATGCGGGCACCGTCGCCAGGATCCGGTCGAAGAGATCCGATTGGAGCCGTTCGTAGGCGACCCATTCCGTGAGGCGCGAGAAGCAGTAGATCTCGATCGGAAGGCCCTCGGACGTCGCCGGCAGCTGCCGGACCATCAGCGAATGGCCGGTCTGGTGGATGTCCGGATGGCGCCGCAGCAGCTCGAGGACGAAGGCGCGGAACGTCCCGACATTGGTCAGGCGGCGGCGATCCGCATCGACGCGCGGACGGACCTCCGCGATCTGCTCGGCCTGCTCGAGCTCCTCCCGCTTCCCAGCGATGTACTCCGAGAGATGGGACCAGCACCCGAAGCGCTCGATCTCCTCGTCGGTCAGGAAGCGGATCGTCTGCAGATCGATCCAGACGCTCCGCTTGATCCGCCGCGCGCCCGAGCGGGACATGCCGCGCCAGTTCTTGAAGGAGTCGCTGATCAGGCGATAGGTCGGGATCGTCGTGATCGTCTTGTCGAAGTTCTGGACCTTGACCGTATGCAGTGCGATCTCGAGGACGTCGCCGTCGACCCCGAGCGCGGGCATCTCGATCCAGTCGCCGACGCGGAGCATGTCGTTGCTCGCGAGCTGCACGCTGGCCGTCAGCGAGAGGAGCGTGTCGCGGAAGACGAGCATCAGGACGGCCGTCATGGCGCCGATGCCCGAGAGGAAGATCCAGGGCGAGCGGTTCATGAGCGCAGCCAGGATCAGCAGTCCTGCCGCCAGATACACGAAGAGCGCGATGACCTGGAGGTAGCTCTTGATCGGCCGCTCGCGGTATTCGGGATGACGGTCGTAGATCGCCTCCGCCGCCGAGAGGAAGCTCGTGAGCGCCAGCGCGCCGACGAGAATCATGACGGCGACGGCTGCGCGGCGCCCGAGATCGACCACGGGATCCGGGAGCCCCTCGATCAGCTCGAGGCCCTGGAAGACGACGAAGGCCGGGGCGATGTGGGCCAGGCGCGCGAAGAAGCGGGCCTCGAGCAGCGCGTCGTCCCAATGCGTCGAAGAACGTTCGACCAGCCGCCGCACGGCGCGCAGCAGGCCCCAGCGGACGACGAAATAGACCACGCTCGAGGCGAGCAGGACGAGGCCGACGTCGGCGAGCGGAACGAGCGCCGCACGGCTGAAGATCTCGGGCTTCACGAGGCTCCTTCCTTCCGGGCCAGCGGGGCGCCGCATCGGCGACAGAAACGGGCGTCCGGCTCGCCGTCGACGGCGCCGCAATCGGCGCACGCCTGCGCTCCGCCGGAAGAGGCGCGCGAGGAAGCGGCGATCTCGGCGGTGATGATGCCCGTCGGCACCGCGATGATCCCGTAGCCCATGATCATCACGGCCGAGGCCAGGGTCCGGCCGAGGGCAGTCTGGGGCGTGATGTCGCCGAAGCCGACGGTCGTCAACGTGACGATCGCCCAGTAGATCCCGCTCGGAATGCTGGTGAAGCCGTGCTCGGGTCCCTCGACGAGATACATCAGCGAACCGACCACGACGACGATGCTGACGATGGCGACGAGGAAGACCGAGATCTTGAAACGGGAGGCATACAGCGCCGAGAGCAGGACGTTCGCCTCGCTCGTGTAGCGCGCGAGCTTGAAGACCCGGAATACCCGGACGACGCGGAGGATCCGGACGACCGTCAGGAACTGCCCGCCCGGCAGCACGAGGCTCAGATAGGCCGGGAGGACCGAGAGCAGGTCGACGACGCCGAAGAAGCTCCGCACGTAGGCGCCGGGATTCCGCAGGCAGGCGAGGCGCGCCACGTATTCGATGGAAAAGAGGGCCGTGAAGAACCACTCGCAGGCGACGAGCGCGCTCGCATGACGGAGGCGGATCTCGGGGACCGACTCGAGCAGCACCGCGAGAACGCTCGTCAGGATGGCCGCGATCAGGACCGCATCGAAGATCCGTCCCCAGCCCGGCTCGCTTTCGAAGATGACGTGATAGGCACCGAATCGCAGACTGCCCGGATCGCCCGCCGGCTCGAGTTTCTTCATGGGTCTCCGCTCGTCTCGGCCGCATCGGACGGCGCGGCGCGGCGCGATCCTAGCGAACGCGCGTCACGCCCGCGGATCTTCGCGCGCGCGACGCTCCCGGACGTCGGCGCCGCGGCGCAGCAGGACGGCCGGCGCTTCGATCGAATGCTGGCGGAAGGCTTCGAGCACGCGCAGATGGACGTCGGTCTCGAACGGCTTCTCGTAGCGACAGTCGAAGACGTAGGGCCGTGCCTTCAGATGGATCGCGAAATAATCCTGGAGGATCTCCTGCTTCACGAGCACGGGTACCGGATGCTCGAGGAAGACGTAGGGGCTCGTGAGACAGGCCTCCCGCACGATCTCGATCGCCTTCTCGACGTCCTGATCCGCGCCGACGTAGAAATCCATCGGGACCTGCATCTCGAGCAGCCCGTAGTTCCCGCTCGCCGGGACGTCGGTGAAGATCCGGTTGTTCGGGATCGTGATGACGTTGTGATCGAGGGTGTTCATGCGCACGCTGCGCAGGCCGATCTTCGTGATGTCGCCGTATTCGCCTCCGTACGAGACGCGATCGCCGACCTGGAACGGGCGATCGAACATGATCGTGACGCCCGCGATGACGGACGCGACGAGATCGCGCAGCGCGAAACCGAAGGCGAAGGCGAGCGCGCCGCCGATGACGGTCAGCGCCGTCGAGTCGAGCCGGATCGAGAGGCTCGCGACGATCAGCAGCGTCACCAGGTAGACCAGGAACCGGATCGAGGTCTGGACCTTCTGGATCGTCGGTCGATGGCCGGTGAACCGCTCCCCCAACCGGTTCCCGAAGCCTTCGACGACGCGAATCGAGAAGAAGGCCAGGAAGAGCACGGGGATCGAAGCCGTGACGCCGCCCCATTGGATCAGCTCGGCGATCTGGCCGATGTCGGGCGCCTCCTGCGCCCGGGCGACATCCGCTGCCGACACAGCGCCGGCCGCTCCGGGCAGGAACGCGCGCAGGATCCGAGCGCCCGTTCGTCGCCGATTCATTGCGCCCTCATCAGACGGCGGCGCTCGAGCAGCCGCATGACCGGGCGCAGCCAGCTCCATGCGACGCGAATGCGATCGTTCTCCGACACGAAGAGTCCCTTCCCCTCGCCGAAGCGGATCATGTCGAGGACGTCCGCAGCGGGAAGCCGCGTCGTGCGCGCCAGATCGTCGGTCGTCGCGGGGGTCGACTGGACGATGGCGCGCAGGACGAAGAGCGCGGCGTCCGGCAGCGACTCGAGCAGCGACGCGTCCGGGACCTGCAGCGAACGCACACGGATGCTGCCCGCGGCATCCTGCGCGAGCGAAGATCGCCAGACCTCGAGCGCGATCCCCGGATTCCCCCCCGAATGATCCCAGAGCATGCGCTCGTAACCCGCCTTCTTGGCCTGCACCGCGTCGTAGCGATCGAGCTCGTCGGCGCCGAGCGGCAGCCGATCGATCAGGTCGTCGAAGACCGGCTCGATCTCGGCGCGCCGGCAACGCTGTCTCAACAGGGCGCCGATCTGCGCCTCGTTCCAGGCCTCGAGCTCGAAGACTTCGTCGAAGAGCGGGCGCGAATCCCGCGAACGCTCGAGGTAGGGCCAGACCGACGCGTCGATCGCGAATGCCCAGAGCGTCCGCTCGTCGTTCGCGCGCGCGAACATGCCGAGCTCGTCGAAGACGCGCAGCCCGCCGATGACGAGCCGGACGAGCGCGTGGGCGTCGTCGAACATCACCAGCGGCGGGAGGGATCCCGAGACGTCCGCGGCATCCGATCCATCCGGAGCTCCCGGGTTCTCCGTGTCGCGTCGATCTTCTCGCGCGAGCACCGCCCGGACCGCGGACAGCGTGGTGTCCGGCAGGCAGGTGAACGTCACG
>CAUJGH010000604.1 GCA_963169575.1 Myxococcota bacterium
TCGGCGTCGAGCTCGACGCCGAGGTCGTGCGCCTCGCGCGGGCGCATTTCGAGCTCGATCGGCTCGGGCTGCGCGTCGAGCTGGCCGACGCGCGCGAATGGCTCGAGGCCGCGGCTCGGGCTGCGCGCGGGAAGGCGCGCTTCGATGCGGTGCTCGAGGACGTCTTCATCGGGCGCGGCGATGCGGTGCACAAGCCGGATTGGATTCCGACGCCGGCCCACGACCACGCGGCGGCGCTGCTCGCGCCGGGCGGCCTCTTCGTCAGCAATACGCTCGACGAGCATCGGCGGGTCGCTGCGGTGATGCGCGGGCGCTTCGCGAGCGTCGCCGAGATCCAGGTCGTCGACTACGACAATCGCGTGCTGGTCGGCGGCGGCGCCGGGCTGACGGGCACCGCGCTGCGCCGGGCGGTCGCCGACTCGGCAATCCTGCGCGAGAGCCTCCCGATCCTCTCGTTCCGGACGCGCGGGGCGTCGACGCTTCGCGCGTGATGGGGGCGTGGCGGCCGCGAGCGGGTGCGCTGCGTGATGGGGGCGTGACGGCCGCGCGCGGCTGCGCTGTGTGAGGGAGGCGCGGCGACCGCATTGGGGCGCGCTGCAGGGCGTCGAATTCAGGTCGTGCCGCGGTCCTCGTCGAGAAAATGGAGGACGACCTGGTTGAAGCGCTCGGGGCGCTCGGCCATGACGGCGTGGCCCCCGTAAGCGAGCGCCAGATCCCGGGCGTTCGGCATCGCCTCCGCGATCTGACGGCTGAATTTCGACGGGGTCAGCAGATCGTTGCGGCCGCAGACGGCGAGGGTCGGATGCGCGAGGCGCGGGAGCCGGTCGAGGGCGTCGTGGCTCGCGCAGGCGTCGCATTGACGCGCGAAGGGCTCGCCCGTCAGCGGGGTCTGGCCGTCGTCGAGATGGGCGATCGCCGTTTCGAGCAGCTCCGCTGCGTCGAGGGATTCATCGGACAAGGTCCAGATCAGGCGGTGGCGGATCATCGCCCGGGCCGGCGTGTTGGCGCGGGCGAGGGCGGCCCATTCCGCGAGCAGCATGCGCCGCTTGGCATCCGCGCGCGCCCAGGTTCCGATCAGGACGAGCTTGCGGAAGCGTTCGGGCGCGGCGAGTGCCGCCTCCTGGACCGCCATGCCGCCGAGGGAATAGCCGGCGGCGTCGACCTGCTCGAGGCCGAGCACGTCGAGCAGCTCGACGAGGTCGCGGCCGAGGGCCGCCGTCGTCTGCGGCTCGCCGGGATCTTCGCTCTGGCCGACGCCGCGGTGGTCGTAGATCAGCACCGTCCGGTCTTCACAGAAAGCGGGCACCTGAAACGGGAGCCAGCCTGCGCAGCGCCCGCCCAGGCCCATGACGAGCACGATCGGCGGCGGCTCGCCCTCGCCCCCGGCCGCCCGCGTGCGCGGCGGATGGATCTCGTAGAAGAGGGCGTGACGGGAGAGCTTCGCGAGCGGCATCGGGCCAGTGTAACGACTCGCTCGCGCTCGCCTTCGCGGGAGCTGGCCCCGCCTTCCTGCAGCCCGGGCAAGCCCCGCATCGGCCGGGGCGCTTGCAGGAATCGAACGAGCGTTTAATTTCCCGGCGGATGCCCCCCCAGCGCTCGAAACGCCCCTCTGCAGCGACCCGCGGCCGCGCCCGGTCTCCCCGGCGCCCCGGTCGCCCCCGCGTCCGGGAAATGGACGAGGCGCGCGTTCGCGAACGCCTGCTCGAAGCCGCAACCGAGCTCGCCGCTGCCCAGGGCTTCGAGACCTGCGGCCTGCGCGAGATCGCTGCCCGCGCCCACGTCAGCCCCGCGATGGTCGCCTACTACTTCGGCGATCGGGAAGGCCTCGGCGAAGCGATCTACCGGCGCGCCTTCGAGCGCGTCAGCGAGCGCGTCCGGGCGCTGATCGAGGCGCCCGAGTTCGCTCGGCGGGACGGTCTCGAGGAGCTGGTCCGGATCTACGTCGCGGCCATGACCGCGGATCCCTGGCTCCCGAAGCTCGTCGCCGGCGAGATCCTGGCCCACGGCGCCTCGCCCTTTCGCTCGCGCCTCGCCCGCGACCTGGTGCGCGGCCCCATGATGGCGATGATCCGCTGGCTCGAGGAGGAGCAGCGCCAGGGACGGCTGCGCCCCGAGATCGACGTGCGCTGGATGGCGATCTCGATCTCGAGCCTCTGCGTCTTTCCCTTCATGATCCTGCCGATCGTCGGCGACGAGCTCGGCCTCTCCTTCGGTTCCGATTTCACCGAAGAGCTGGTCTCGCACGCGCAGGATTTTCTCGCCCATGGACTTCGCGCCCGTTCGGAGGATCTGACATGAAGCCGACCAACCCGGCCCCGGCCGGGCGGGCCGCTCCCGTTTCGAGAAGGCCCCGCCTGCGCCTCGGCGCGCCGGTTTCCGGGCGCGCGTCCCGCGCGTCTTCGCCCCCCGCGCCCGGTCGTCCGCTGCGTTGGACACTCGCCGCACTGATCGGCCTCGCGGCGATGGGCTGCGGGGATGCGGAGTCGACCGAGCGCTCGGATTCCGCGGCCAGCACGGCACCGCCGCCGACGCGGGTTCGCGTGCAGGTGGAGAAGGTCCGGCTCGCGAAGCTCGATGGCAGCGAGCGCGTGACGGGAACGGCGCGCGCCTATCATCGCGCGACCCTCACGGCGGAGACCCAGGGCCGAGTGCTCTCGCGTGCGGTGATTCCGGGCGCCGCGGTCGCAGAGAACGGCCTGCTGGTCGAGCTCGAATCGTCGCGACAGACGCTCGAGGTCCGCCGGACCGAGGCAGCCCTCGCCAATGCCCGCACCGTGCTGCGACACGCGGAGCGCGAGCTCGATCGCGGCGAGCAGCTGCTCGCCCGCAACGCCCTCAGTACCCAGCAGCACGACGATCTGAAGCTCGCGGTCGATCGCGCGCGCAGCGAGCTCGCGCTCGCCGAGGTCGCGCGCGATACCGCCAAACGCGCCCTCGCCGATACGAAGATCCGCGCACCCTTCGCCGGCACGGTCGATTCGCTCGCCGTCGACGTCGGCGAT
>CAUJGH010000605.1 GCA_963169575.1 Myxococcota bacterium
CGGCGGGCGAGCCCGCACGGATCGGGCAGCGCGGGGGTGCGCGCGGATCCCATGGGGCGGGTGTCCGGTCGTCCGCTTGCCTCCGGTCGTCCGCTTGCCGCGGAGGTGCCGGCTCGTGAGCGGTCCCAAGTCCGATCCGACCATCGCCGAAACCGAGTCGACGCCGGAACCCGGCGACGACAAACGGGGTCTGTCGCGCGAGAGGCGACCCATGACCTACGAATTCGTCGAGCGAGGAACCATGCTGCGGGGGACCCATCCATTGGCACGCGACGTGTCGGGGCCACGTGTCATCGTCGAAGATCCGGATGGGGAGCTCGTCTCACGCTGGCAGGCCGGCGACGAGAAGGCCTTCGAAGAGCTGATCCACCGGCACGAACGCCGCGTCTATCGGCTCCTCTACCGGATGATGGGAAGCCGCGAGGACGCCGAGGATCTGACCCAGGAAACCTTCCTTTCTCTCCACCGGCACGGCCATCGCTTCCGCGCCGAGTCCCGGTTCTCGACCTTCATCTATCGCGTCGCCGCCAACGCCGCGCTGAATCGGCGCCGGGCCCTGGGCCGCGGACGCACGCGCATCGAGAAGCTCAAATCGCGCAACGACGCAGGAGACGATCTGCCGAGCTCGCCGCGCAATCCCGAGGACGCCGCGCTCGGCGGCGAGATGTCGCTGCACGTGCGCGCGGCGCTCGAGAAGCTGTCGCCGGCGCTTCGCATGCCGGTCGTCCTGTACGACATCGAAGGGCTCGCCTACGGCGAGATCGCCAAGGTCCTCGGCGTTGCCGAGGGCACGGTCAAGTCGCGCATCCATCGCGCCCGACAGGCGCTGCGCGAAGAATTGAAGAATCTGCTGAGTGCGAATCCGGCAGTCGAGGGCATCTGAAGTGAATCACGCAGTGGTGAACGAACATCTGGCCGATTATCTCGAGGGCGATCTCGCACTCGACCTGCGGGCCCTGGTCGATGCGCATCTCGACGGGTGCGAGATCTGTGCGAACGAAGTCCGCGAGATGCAGCAGACGATCCGGCTGCTTCGGGCGCTTCCCGAACCCGAGACCCCTCCGATGATCGCCGCGAACGTGATGCGTCGGATTCGCGCGGGGGAGACCCAGCCGAGTCTGTTCGAGCGGTTCCAGCGGGGTCTCGGCAGCATCCTCGAGCCGAGCTTCGTCCTGCCGGCGGCGGCGATGGCGGTCGCGGCGCTCGTGTTCTTTGCAATCCAGGGACGCGAGCGCTTCTCGGTCCCCATCGGATCCGGCGCCGGGTCGGAGCGCGTCCAGCCAAGGGAATTGGTCGTCGAGAACTCCGCCGCCCCGGCGCTCGGGCTTCCGATCGAAGACGAGGCGCGGAGCTTCGGCGCGTCGGCCGCCCGCGAGCCGGCGGTCGCCCCGGTCCCGACACAGAGCCTGGCGGCACGGCCGGCGGCGCCTGCAGACGGACCGGGCGACGGGTCACGCCGGGCGCTGGAGCGCGACGTCGAACGCGTGGAGACTACGTTGGCCGCGAGGAATCCGTCCGGTCGTCTCGATGGGCGTGTCGCGACCCCTGCGACGGCGGAGCGGGTCGGGCAGGAAGAGTTCGCCGGCGATCGGATGGCGATGGCGCCGTGGGAGGAGGGGCAGCGAGCGAGGGCCGGAGCCGCGCCGGCGCGCTCTGTCCCGGCGGGCTCGATCTTCGGAGCGCCGGTTCTCGCCCAGGGGTTCGCTCCGTCGGCTGCATCGAATCGCACGGGCGGAGCCCTCACGAACGCGGTCTCCACGGTCATTCCCTCCACAGCCATGCCCTCCACAGCCATTCCCTCCACGGCCATGCCGACCGCGCTCTCCGACCGGACTTCCGGATCGATTTCGGGTGCGCGCATCGAAGAGTCGAGTGGGGAGGATCCGCGCGACGCGTGGCTGGCGCGCGCGCTCGAGGACCCGGTCGAGTTCGCGCATTACATCTCCCGGCACAATCTCGCGGAGCAGGAGATCTGGGTTGCGAGACTGGCCGAGCGGGCGAGCGCACGGGGTTTGCTCGACGAGGTGGTCGACGCCCTGCGCCGCGCGGGGGACGAAAAGGCGGGCTGGCTCGCCGAGGACTTCTCCGCGGCGGCGG
The DNA here is from genome assembly GCA_963169575.1 of Myxococcota bacterium. Classification (GTDB taxonomy): domain Bacteria; phylum Myxococcota_A; class UBA9160; order UBA9160; family UBA4427; genus UBA4427. Next base: position 2,098 of record CAUJGH010000605.1, read on the forward strand.
AATCCGGTCGATCGACCGATTCGCGCGGACGCTGAGGACCTTCGACGAGAGCGACGCGCCGGCTTGGGGGAGAGGTCGATGCCCCGATCGCTTGGCCGCCTTTTCCGGTCGATGCGTGCTCTGTCGATGCGTGGCCGTGCCCTCACGCGCTGTGAACTCCCGCTGACGACGTGACCTTCGACGTCCGGCCCCCGATCCTCGCAGCCACTTGCGAGGGGGGGGACGTGTCTCATCTGCCGGCCGAACAATCCGAGTGCGGGATCGATGCCCGACCGAAGGCGCCGAATCCCCTGGACCGCGCCGATTGGCCGCGTCAGCGACTCGCGCGCGATGGGGTCGACAGGCTCTCGCTCGAAGATCTCGTCGCGCTGGTCCTTCGCAGCGGCGCTCGACTGGGGGATGCGAGGATGGTCGCCCGGTGCCTGCTCGATGGCGCCGGGAATCTCCTCCGACTCGCGGAGACGCCGCTGGTCGAGCTCGAGAGGGTACCGGGGATCGGGAGCGCCAAGGCCGCGAGTCTCGTGGCAGCGTTCGAGCTCGGTCGTCGTCTCGCATCGACTCCGCTCGTTCGCGGCCAGGCCATCCGC
>CAUJGH010000606.1 GCA_963169575.1 Myxococcota bacterium
CGAGTTGAGGGCCGGCGCGGCGCCCGTCTTCTCGGCTGGAGAGCTGGCGCAGAGGCTCTGCGTCCCGGACGCGGGCGAGGCGTTTTCCCCGATCGGGGGTCCCGGCGTTCTCGTTCTCGATCTCGATGCGACCCGGGACGAAAGCGCGGCGCTCCCGCGCCCCTTCCCAGCCCTCCAGGCCGAGCTCGCGCGACTGCCCTGCGTCACGATCGCCCTCGGCCGGGCGCCCACCGAGAGCGATCCGGGCCGGCTCGCCGGCGAGTGCGACGTTCATCTCGAGCAGCGCAGCGAGCTCGAGGCCTTCTTGATGGCTTTCGAGAAGACGCCCATCGCGGCGCTCGCCTTCGTCCAGCTCCTGCGCGGCTTCTCGCCGGCGAGGTCGATCGAAGCGGGCCTCGTCGCGGAGTCCTTCGTCTATTCGACGCTCCAATCCGGCCGCGAATTCCGCGACTGGAAGGCCGCGCGGACCGGCAAGACCCGACGACCTGTTCGCGATGCAGGCCCCGCCTGCTTGCTCGCCCGCGACGGTGCGACGCTCGAGATCCGGCTCAATCGTCCCGCCCGCCACAACGCCTTCTCCCGCGCCCTGCGCGATGCCCTCAGCGAAGGGCTCGTCGTCGCGCTCGCCGATCCATCGATCGAGCAGGTCGTGCTGCGCGGCGAGGGCGAATCCTTCTGCAGCGGCGGTGACCTCGACGAGTTCGGCTCGTTCCCCGATCCGGCGGCCGCGCATGCCGTCCGAACGACGCGCAGCCCCGCGCGCCTGATCGCGCGCCTCGCCGGGCGCATCCGCAGCGAGATCCACGGCGCCTGCATCGGGGCCGGCATCGAGCTCCCGGCCTTCACCGATTGCATCGTCGCCGACGAGGACACCTTCATCGAGCTGCCCGAGGTCCGCCTCGGCCTGGTGCCGGGCGCCGGCGGCACGGTCTCGATCGCGCGCCGCATCGGCCGTCAACGCACCGCCTGGCTCGGGCTCTCGGGGCGCCGCATCGATGCGCGGACCGCGCTCGACTGGGGTCTGGTCGACGAAGTCCGTCTCCGGCAGCATCGTCCGACCTGAACGGCCGCGAAGGCTGCGCAAAGATACGAAAGACGCAAAGGAGCGATTCGAATGGCGGGACCGATGTCGGGCATCAAGGTCGTCGAGATGGGCGTCTGGGTCGCGGGCCCGGCCGCCGGCGGCATTCTCGCCGATTGGGGCGCGGACGTCGTCAAGATCGAGCCGCCGGGCATCGGCGATCCCGCCCGCCTGTTCCGCTACATGCTGGGCGGCGATCTCCCGTTCAACCCCGTCTTCGAGAACGACAACCGCAGCAAGCGCAGCGTCGCCGTCGATCTGCGAAAGCCCGAAGGCCTGAAGATCGCCCTCGATCTGATCCGCGAGGCGGACGTCTTCCTCTCGAACATCCGCCCGGCCGGCCTCGCGCGTCTCGGCCTCGATCCCGACACGCTCTGCCAGCGCTTCCCGCGCCTCGTCTACGCGATCGTGACCGGCTACGGCCTCGAAGGGCCCGAGGCCGATCGCGCGGCGTACGACATCGCCGCCTTCTGGGCCCGCTCGGGCATCGCTGCGTCGCTGGCCCAGCCCGGCAGCCCGCCGCCCCACCAGCGCGGCGGCATGGGCGATCACAACGCCGGCCTCGCCGCTGCCGCCGGCATCTCGGCCGCGCTCTTCCAGCGCGAGCGCGACGGCAAGGGCCAGGTCGTCTCGACCTCGCTCCTGCGCGAGGGCATCTACACGCTCTCCTTCGACATGGCCGTCGCCATGCGATACGGCCTCCCGATCCAGATCGGCAACCGCAAGACGATGGGCAACCCGGCGATCAATTGTTATGCCGACTCCGAGGGGAAGTATTTCTGGATCGTCGGCCTCGAGGGCGAGCGCCACTGGCCGCCGCTCGCCCGGGCCGCCGGACATCCCGAGTGGATCAGCGATCCGCGCTATGCGAACCCGCGCGACCGCGCGATGAACGCCGCCGGCCTGATCGCCGAGCTCGACGCGATCTTCGCGACGAAGACGCGCGCGGAGTGGGGCGCGATCTTCGACGCGGAGAAGGATTTGTGGTGGGCGCCGGTGCAGACCGTCGACGAGGTCCTCGCCGATCCCCAGGCGCAGGCCTCGGGCGCCTTCGTCGAGGTCCCGGACGGCGACGGCACGACGCTGCTGCCCGCGACGCCCGTCGACTTCGGGCGAACCGCCTGGGCCCCCCGCGCGATGGCCCCCGAGCTCGGCCGCAGCCCCGCAGACATCATGAAGCTGCGCGAGAGCGGCATCATCGCCTGAACCCTCAGCAACCTGACGCGTTCTTCCGCGTCCGGAGGCGATCACAGCCCTGAGCCCTCAGCCTCTGGACGCGGTCTTCCGCGTCCGGAGGCGATCAAAAGTCGAAGCGGATGCCCGCAATCTGCCAAGCGAAGTAGAACTCTTCGCGCTTCACCTCGCCCGGCAGCAGATTGAAGATCATCTGGGTCCCGAGGAAGACCTTCTCGCTGACCTGGTACTCGACGCCCGCGCCGAAGTCGATCAGGAAGCCGACGGCGGCGTCCCCGTCGCGTCGACCGTTGTCGTTCTCGATCACGGCGAAGCCCATGCCGGCGATGCCGTAGGGATGCACGCGGTCGAAGGCGCGACCCGGCAGATCGGGAATCGTGACGCGCAGATTGGCCGTCGGCGCGACCAGGGTTCGCTCGCTCTCGAGTCCGATCTGGATCGCGGGTCCGAACGAGATCCAATCGTTGAACGCGTAGGGGGCATCCAGGTTGAGCAGGAAGGTGTCGGGATCGGCGGTGAACCCGATGCCGGTCTGGATGGACCAGCCGGGCGGTGCCGCGCGGTAGGCGGACGATCGGGATCGGGTCGGGGCCGGGCTCTCCGCCGGCTGCGGGGCGGCCCAGTCGTCGTTCGCGTCGTCGCCCCAATCCTGGGCGTTCGCCAGGGCGGGCACGCCGCCGAGGATCAGGCCTGAGAGCAGGAGTGTCCAGAGGAGGGCAGGGCGACCGACGCGATGGCGGGCGATGGTTTGGGCGGCGGATGCGATCATGGGTTTCTCCTCTGCGGTGTTCAGCGCGGACGTCACGGCGCGCGTACCCGCTCGCAGGGCCTCGTCGAGGGCACCGTGCGGGGGCATCGGGGGAGGGGTGGGCCCATGATTCCGCAGACGGGCGGCGCACCGCAAGGCATTCGGGATGACTCCGCTCGAGTGCCGGTGTGAGGGCAGGTGTGAATGCAGGCGGGTGCATGCGGGCACGTGAAGGGAAGAATGTGACGAGCGATCCGAAAGCGGCTGCGCTGCAGCGATCGGCGGCGGCGCGTGAGCGCTTCGATGGCTGCGCGTATTGCGGTGAGGAAACGAATTTCGCTTTTTCGGCTCGGGCAGCGGGCGCGATTTCGGGGCCCGTCCACGACTATCGAGAGTGCAGCGCATGCGGCGCGCTGCTGCTCGCGTCACCGCCTTCGGACGGGCGTGATGCCGCGATCGGGATCGCTGCTCGCGAGGCCGCGGATCCTGCCGCCCTGCACGCGGGCGACGACTACTACACGACGCGCCAGCGCATCCCGCGCCGCCCGACGTCGCTCGAGCACGCGTTCCGCACCCGCCGCACGCGCGTTCGCCTCGCCCTCGCCTCGGGCCCGCTCGCGCGCGCTCTCTCCGGCCGCCGCTACGGCCGCTTCGAATGGTTCCGGCGGACGGGGACCGGCCAGTCCGATGCGATCCTCGACGTCGGCTGCG
>CAUJGH010000607.1 GCA_963169575.1 Myxococcota bacterium
GCCGGCCCGCTCGGCCTCGAGCCGGACGACCGACATCAGCTCCGTCAGCGCCTTCTCGTCCGGGCCGCGGGTCGACCAATGGGGATAGAACTCGTCGCCCTGGCGGCCGGCGCGGCGGGCGGCGGCCTCGCTATGGCCCCCGATCATGATCGGGACGCCGCCGGGCTGGACGGGCTTCGGATAGCTCGCGATGTCGGCGAACTGGAAATAATGCCCGTCGAAACGGGAGAGCCCGTCCGCCCAGAGCGCGCGCAGGATGTCGATCCATTCGTTCGCGCGGCGACCGCGGTCCCCGAAATCCTGCTTCAGGATCCGGACCTCCTCCTCGACCCAGCCGACGCCGACGCCGAGCGTGATCCGCCCCTTCGAATAGCGATCGAGGGTCGCGATCTCCTTCGCGAGCAGGATCGGATGGCGCTGGGGCAGGATCAGCATGGACGTCCCGAGCCGGATCCGCTCGGTCGCGGCGGCGAGAAAGGCGAGCAGGATCAACGGGTCGGGCATGTTGGCTTCCGCCGGGATCGGCGTTCGGCCCGTCGTCTTGTAGGGATAGGTCGAGTCGTACTGGATGCACATCAGGGCATGGTCGATGCCCCAGAGCGATTCGAAGCCGAGGCCCTCGACGAGGCGTGCATAACGGATCAGCCAGTCGGGATCGCCGATCGGGCCCATCTGGGGCGGGGGGATGCGGATGCCGAACTTCATGGGGATCTCCGGGGGCTCGAGGGCGGGGAGAGTCTGACAACTCGGAGCGGCCGGGGCCAACCGGTCCGGCCCGGTCGCCCGGTAACGCCCGCCGGTCCGACCGGCTCGTCCCGCCGGCCGCGCTGCCCGCGCCGCCCGCGCCGGATCGGCGCGCGGCGGACCCCGTCGGCGTGCCCGGCACGCGGCGCCCCGGGAGCCTAGAGTCTCGCGAAACGCGAGGAGCGAGATGGCGAGTGAGACGGTGACGAGGATGAGCAGCGTGAAGGGGAGCCCCGAGATCGTCGACGGGCGCACGCCCGTCGCGGACCGGATCCGCGAGCGGATCCGCAAGGCGGGCGCCCGCTTCCATGCCAACGACAACATCCATGCGTTCGTCGAGGACGGCGAGCTCGATCTGCTCCAGGGCGAAGTCGAGCGCAAGCTCGCCGAAGTCCTGCGGACGCTCGTGATCGACACGGAGAGCGACCACAACACCCAGGACACCGCGCGCCGCGTCGCCAAGATGTACCTGCGCGAGGTCTTCGGGGGCCGCTACGTCCCGGAGCCCGCGGTCACGGAATTTCCCAACATCGCCCGGCTGAACGAGCTGATGATCGTCGGGCCGGTCCGCGTCCGCAGCGCCTGCTCCCATCATTTCTGTCCGATCATCGGGCGCGTCTGGGTCGGCGTGATGCCGAACGAGCATTCGGCGCTGATCGGACTCTCGAAGTACGCGCGCCTCGTCGAGTGGCTGATGAATCGGCCGCAGATCCAGGAAGAGGCGATCGCCCAGCTCGCCGAGCTGCTGCAGGACAAGATGCAGCCGGACGGGCTCGCGATCGTGATGGAAGCGGACCATTTCTGCATGCAGTGGCGCGGGGTCAAGGACATGGAGTCCAAGATGACCAACAGCGTGATGCGCGGCTCCTTCCTCAAGGATCCGAACCTGCGGCGCGAATTCCTCGCGCTGCTCTCCGGGCGCCGGGATTAGGGAAGGTCGATCATGCTGGTCAGACTCTTGTATGCGAGCCGGGCGACGGGCGGGATCGACGATGCGCTGCTGGGATCGCTCGTCGAGAACTCGCGAGCGAACAATCTCGAGCACGGGATCACGGGCCTGCTCTGCGTCTATCCGGAGGGCGGCGTCTTCCTGCAGGTGCTCGAGGGCGCGCGGCCCGCGGTGAACCGGCTCTACGGCAACCTCGTCGGCGATCGGCGTCATGCGGACATCACGCTGCTCGACTACACCGAGATCGAAGAGCGCATGTTCTCGGCCTGGCGGATGGGCTGCGTCGATCTCAAGAAGGTCAATCTCAGCACGATCCTGCGTTATTCGGAGCGGCCCGTGCTCGACCCCTATTCGATGACGGGCAGGGGCGCGCTCGCCCTGCTCGAAGAGCTCTCGAAGACGGCGGCGATCGTCTCCCGCGACCTCGGCCGGGGCCACTGACCGGCCCGGGTCGCGCCTGCCGGGCCGGTCGCGCGGCTCGCATCAGGCCATCCGCTCGACCCGGCCGATCGGCAGGCGCCGGATCGGCTTGCCTGTGAGCTTCAGGATCGCGTTGCCGATCGCTCCGGCGATCGGCGGCGTGCCCGGCTCGCCGATCCCGCCCATCGGATCGCCCTCGGCGATGACGAAGGATTCGACGCGCGGCATCTGATCGATGCGCGCGATCGGATAGGCGTCGAAGTTCGCGGTCGTGATGTGGCCCTTTTCGATCGCGACCTCGCCCCAGAGCGCGGCGGAGAGGCCCATCGTGATGCCGCTCTCCATCTGGTGGCGCACGCCTTCGGGATGGATGGCCTCGCCGCAGTCGACGACGCAGACGACGCGGTGGACCCGCGGCGCCCCGTCCTGCGCGAGCGAGACCTCGGCGATCTGGGCGACGATGCTGCCGAAGGATTCGTGGACGGCGACGCCATGGGCATGGCCCTCGGCGAGGGGCTGGCCGTAGCCGGCCTTCTCCACGGCCAGCGCCAGGGCGCGCCGATGGCGCGGATGCTCGGCGAGCAGACGCATGCGCGCCTCGACGGGATCCTTGCCGCCGAGGGCGCAGAGCTCGTCGAAGAAGCATTCGGTCACCCAGCCGTTCTGCGAGCTGCCGACCGAGCGCCACCAATGCAGCGAGACGGGCAGCTCGAGGTCGGCCCAGCGGACATGCAAATTCGGGATCGCGTAGGGCAGGTTGCGCACGCCCTCGACGGCGGTCATGTCGATGCCGTCCTTCATGCCGGAGAGCCAGTTCTTCGCGCGCATGATCGAGGGGCTCGCGATCCGCTGATCCCAGACGAGCGGCCAGCCCTCGGCATCGACCGCGCCGCGCATCACGTTCGCCCCGGCCGGGCGATAGAGCCCGGCCTTCATGTCGTCTTCGCGGGTATAGACGACCTGCACCGGCGCCTTCATCCGCTTCGCGAGATGGACGGCGTCCTCGACGAAATCGTGGGCGGAGCGGCGGCCGAAGCCGCCGCCGAGCAGCGTCGTGTTCACGCGGATCTGCTCGGCATCGAAGCCCGTGATCTTCGCCGCGGCCTCGGCCGCGCCGGTCGGCGACTGCGTCGGGACCCAGAGCTCGCAGCGCTCGTCGTCGACCCGCGCCGTGCAGTTCATCGGCTCGAGGGTCGCATGGGCGAGATAGGGGAATTCGTAGACGGCCTCGAGCTTCTGGGGGGCACCGGCAAAGGCGGCTTCGGCGTCGCCGTCGTTGCGGGCGACGATGCCGTCGTCGACGACGGCGAGGCAGCGCGCGCGCACCCCCGCGTTGTCGAGATCGGCGTGGGGCCCGGGCTTCCAGACGACCGCGAGCTTCCGGCGCCCGGACTGCGCCGCCCAGAAGCCGTCCGCGACGACGGCGACGCCGTTCGGGATTTCGACGACGGCGCGCACGCCCTGGACGGCGAGCGCTTCGCTCGCATCGAAGGAGTCGACCGCGCCGCCGAGCTCCGGCGGCCGCACGACCTGCGCGACGAGCATGCCCGGTACGCGCACGTCGAGGCCGAAGATCGCCGAGCCGTCGACCTTGGCGGGCGTATCGAGGCGGCGCACGTCCTTCCCGATCACGCGGTAGTCCGCGCGCGCCTTCAGCGGCGGCTCGGCCGGCGGCGGCAGCGCGGCGGCCCGCTCGGCGAGCTCGGCATAGGCGAGGCGGCGATCCGTCGCCGGATGGAGGACTTCGCCGTTCTCCGCGCGGCATTCCGATCGCGGGGCGCCCCAGCGCTCGCAGGCCGCTGCGACGAGCAGCTCGCGTGCCGTCGCACCGGCGCGGCGATAGGCGTCGAAGTTGGCGCGCACGCTCGAGCTGCCGCCGGTCGACCATTTTCCGTAGAGCGCCGTGTCCGCGAGCGCGTGCTCCGAGCGGACCTTCGCCCAATCGACCTCGAGCTCCTCGGCGACGAGCATCGCGAGGGACGTCAGCACGCCCTGGCCCATCTCGGATTTCGCGATCGAGAGGACGACGCCGCCTTCGGGCGTGATGCGGACCCAGGCGTTGACCTCGCCGTTCGCCGCCGCAGCCGCGCCGCGGCGCGCCCCGGCGCCGGGCGCGTCTTCGCGGCCACAGGCCGGCAGCAGGAACGAGACGACGAGCCCGACGCCGAGGCCTCCGGAGACCTGCAGGAAGCTGCGGCGCGAGAGCGGGCTCTTCGCGGCGAATTCCGGATCAGCCATGACGCGTCTCCTCTGCGTTCGCGCCGCTCGCTGCGGCTGCGGTGGCCCCGGCCTGCTTCATTTTTGCGGCGCGATGGATCGCACTGCGGATGCGGTTGTAGGTTCCGCAGCGGCAGAGGTTCGACCTCATGGCGGCGTCGATGTCGTCGTCCGAGGGCGAGGGCGTTCGCGCGAGCAGCGCGGCCGCGCTCATGATCTGGCCCGGCTGGCAATAACCGCATTGCGGCACGTCTTCCTCGATCCAGGCCTGCTGCAGGGGATGACTGCGATCGGGCGAAAGGCCCTCGATCGTCGTGATGTTGCGGCCCTCGGCGGCGCTGATCGGGATCTGGCAGGAGAAGGACGCCTCGCCGTCGAGGTGGATCGTGCAGGCGCGGCAGAGGCCGGCGCCGCAGCCGTATTTCGTGCCCGTGAGGTGCAGGACGTCGCGCAGGACCCAGAGCAGCGGCGTATCGGCGGCGGCCTCGAAGCGGCGGGGCTCGCCGTTGACGGTCAGGGTGTAGGCGGGCATCGAGAGCCTCCGGCGTCGGGGTGAAGCGCGAGGATAGTGCGCCCCGGGAAGAATGTCGGTCGCGATCCGGCCCTGCTAGTCCCCCGTGCGCGTGTGGGCGGCATGCGAAGGCGGCCGAGGGGGCTGCGTCGGCGCGCCGCGCAGGACGTCGACGATCAGGGGCGCGCTGCCGAGCAGTCCGCCGAGCAGGGCCAGGCCCCAGTCCTCGGCATGGAGGGGAGCGAGATGGAGTCGCTCGGCGAGCAACGGGACCTGGATGAGGATCGCGCTGAGGGCGAGGGTCGCGACGACGATCCAGCGGGCAGCCGCGGTCTGCAATCGACTGAGTCCGGCGACGGTCAGGGCGCTGGCGATGCCCAGACAGGCGAGTGCCATCGCTCGCCCATGGCCGATCGATGCGTCGGGGCCGAGGCTGCGCAGGAATCCAAAGGCGACGACGGCGGTCAGGAGGCCGCCTCCGAGGGCGATGCGCGTCCACTCGCCGGGCTCGAAGAGCCGGGTGCCCGAGCGGGCCCGCGTTGCGGCGAGGCGGGCACCGTCCGGCGGTGTCTGGAAGCCGAGCAGGGCACTCGGATGGATCACGAGCTCGAGCCAGACGATGTGGATCGGGAGGAAGAGGAGCGGGTGGCCGGCGAGCGGAATCAGCGTCGCGGTCAGGACGAGTGGGATGTGGATCGTCAGCAGATAGCGGAACGCGCGCTTCAGGTTCCAGAACAGCTGACGGCCCTCGCCGATTGCGGCGACGATCGTCGTGAAGCAGTCGTCGAGCAGCACGATCGCCGCGGCTTCCCGCGCGCTGCGGGTCGCCCGCTCGCTCATCGCGATCCCGACGTCCGCCGCGTGCAGGGCGGGGACGTCGTTGACCCCATCGCCGGTCACCGCGACGAGCTCCCCCGCCGCCTGCAGCGCCTTCACGAGGGCGAGCTTCTGCGCCGGCATCGCGCGGACGACGAGGTCGAGGCGGGCGAGCCGGGCGGGATCTCCCTGCGCTTCGGCGAGGAATGCGTCGAGCGCGTCCCCGGCGACGGCGATCGGCGCATCGCCGCCGAGGCCGATTTCCCGGGCGACCGCCAGGGCCGTTCCCGGATGATCGCCCGTCACCATCACGACGCGGATCCCCGCCTCGCGACACTGCGCAACCGCGTCGGCGACGCCCTCACGCACGGGATCTTCGAAGGCGAGCAGTCCCTCGAACGTGAGTCCGGCCTCGGGCTCGCGGCCATCGAAGTCCTGCGCTGCGAGCTCGAGCGAGGCGCAGGCGATCACTTTGTGGCCCTGGCTCGCGAACGCGCTCGCTTCCCTTGCGACCGCGTCGCGCGCAGCGGGGTCGAGGGCGGAGAGCGAGAGCAGGAGCTCGGGCGCTCCCTTGATGGCGGCGAGTAGCCGGGACTCCGAGATTCGGACGACCACGGTCTCGCGGCGTCGATCTTCGGTGAAGGGGAAGGTGGCGACGATCTCGGGCGCGTCGGCGATGCGCGGTTCGCGGGCAGCGGCGCGCAGGATGGCCTCGTCGAGGGGATCGCCGCTTTCGGTGCGGGACGCGCGGGCCGCGCGCTCGAGCAGACGATTCGGCGAGGACCCGTCGATGGGCAAGCGATGCACGAGCTCGAGCTCGCCGCGCGTGATCGTGCCGGTCTTGTCGGAGCAGATGCAGCTGATCTGGCCGACGTTCTCGACCGATGCCGAGCGGCGGACGAGGGCCCGACGACGGGCCAGACGATAGGCGCCGACGCCGAGGAAGATCGTGAGGATGACCGGAAACTCCTCGGGCAGGGCGGCGATGGCGAGGGTCAGCGCGCTGATGAGCCCATCGGCCCAGCCGAAGCCCTGGGAGATCCGCACGGCGGCGAGCAGGAGACAGAGCAGCGTCGCCGCGCCGACGAGTCCGCGAACGAGTCGATCGACCACGCGCTGGAGCGGCGTTCGGGCCCGTGTGGTCGTCCGGCTCGAAAGGACGATCTCGCCATAGAGCGTCTCACCGCCGGTCTTCACGACGCGCAGCTCGGCCCGACCGGTCAGCAGACGCGTGCCGGCATGCGCCCAGTGGAGCGCATCGATCGAATTTCTCGCCGAGCCGGAGCCGGGAAGCGACGTCGATGCGGGTCTGGCGCGCTTGCGCACCGGGTAGGCCTCGCCCGTGAGTGCGGATTCGTCGATCTGCAGGTCGTCGCCCGCGAGCAGGAATCCGTCGGCGGGAAAGAGCTCGTCGGCCCGCAGCAGGACACGGTCGCCGGGGACGAGCTCCGTCGGCGGGATCGACTGCCGGGTTCCGTCGCGAACGACGCTGGACGCGACGGCGAGATGGCGGCGGAGGCCGGCGAGGCTCGCCTGCGTGCGACGGTGGAGGAGGGCGTCCATCGCGACGAGGGGAATCATGGAGAGCAGCAGCGTCCAGGCCTCGGCGCGCTCGCCGAGTACGGCGTAGAGGCCGCCGGTCACAAGCAGGAACGCGAGCATCGGGTCGCGGACGGTGTCCCGGACGAGGCTCTTCCAGGCGGGCTCGGCGGTCTCGAAGACGTCGTTGGCGCCGAATCGTCGTCGGCGCGCGAGCACCTCGTCGCGGCCGAGGCTCCGGTCGGCGGGCCAGGCGAGGAGGTCCTCGCGATCGGGCGGGACGGGCTGGCGAATCGCGGATCCCTCTCCGGTGGAAGCGGACGAAGCCTAGCGGCTTCGACTTCGCGCCGAAGGCGCGCGCTGCCCGCCCAGGGCATAGTCCTTGCTAATTCCGTCCGGAGAATGGCCAGGGAGGGCTGCGAGATGGAAGTGAAGCTTCGAGCCGGGGCGCAG
>CAUJGH010000608.1 GCA_963169575.1 Myxococcota bacterium
GCCCCCGTCCTGATGACCGGACCCGCCGCCACCGTCTTCACCGGCGAATGGCCCCTGGAAGACGACTAGCATCTCCCCACCGTCCCACCGGCGGCCGCCCTGCGCGGCGCGCCCCGGGCAAGAGGCCCCATGTTCGAAGGCATCCACACCGCCCTCATCACGCCCTTCCGCGACGGCCAGGTCGACGAAGAAGCGCTCCGCGCCCACGTCGAGCGCCAGATCGAGGCCGGCATCGACGGCGTCATCCCCTGCGGCTCGACCGGCGAGTCCGCGACGCTCTCCCATCTCGAGCATCGCCGCGTCGTCGAGATCGTCGTCGACGCCGCGAAGGGCCGCGTCCCCGTCATCGCCGGCACCGGCTCGAACTCGACCCGCGAGGCGATCGAGCTGACGCTGCATGCGAAGCAGGCGGGGGCCGACGGCTCGCTGCTGCTCTCGCCCTACTACAACAAGCCGACCCAGGAAGGCATCTACGCCCATTATGCGGCGATCGCCGAGGCGACCCGCTTTCCGCTCGTCCTCTACAACATCCCGGGCCGCACGGCGTCGAACATCGCGCCGGAGATCATCGCGCGGCTCGCGCGGCTCGAGCACGTCGTGGGCGTCAAGGAGGCCTGCGGCAACGTCGACCAGATCGCCCACGTCATCGCGAAATGTCCGCAGGATTTCGCGGTCCTCTCGGGCGACGATTCGCTGACGCTCCCGCTGCTCGCGCTCGGCGCGAAGGGCGTCATCTCGACGACCTCGAACGTCGCGCCGCGACAGATCGCCGATCTCGTCCGGCGCTTCCAGCGCGGCGACGTCGCCGGCGCGCAGGCGCTGCACCACACGCTGCTTCCGCTCTTCGACGTGCTCTTCTGCGAGACGAACCCGATCCCCGTGAAGGCGGCGGCGGCGGAGCTCGGATTCTGCCGTCCCGAGATCCGGCTGCCCCTGACGCGCATCACGGATGCGAACCTCGAGCGCCTCAAGCTGGTGCTCAAGGATCTGGAAATCCTGCGATGAGCGCGGCGGGGGGCAGGGCGGCGGCCGGAGGCTCGGGCGCAGCGACCGGCGTGATGGTCGTCGGGGCCCAGGGACGCATGGGCCATGAAGTCCGGGCGGCGCTCGCGGCGGAGCCGCGGCTGCGCTTCGCGGGCGCGCTCGAACGGCCGGGCCATCCGGAGATCGGCCAGACGATCGCGGACGGCGTCGTCCTGCAGGACGATCCGAAGCGGGCGCTCGCGGGCTGCGGCGTCGCGATCGATTTCTCCGTGCCCGCCGCGACGCTCGCGAATCTGCGGGCCGCGGCCGACGCCGGCGTCGCCTACGTCACCGGAACGACGGGCTTCGATGCCGCGGGGCTCGCCGAGATCGAACGGATCGCGGAGCGGATCCCGGTGATCCACACGGCCAACTTCTCCGTCGCCGTCAACGTCCTCGCCCATCTCGCACGCGAAGCCGCCCGCCTGCTCGGCCCCGCCTACGACGCCGAGCTCTTCGAGCTGCACCACGGCCAGAAGCGGGATGCACCGAGCGGCACCGCGCTGCTCCTCGGCCGCGCCGTCGCCGCTGGCCGGGGCGTCGCGCTCGAAGACCACATGATCCTCGAGCGCGCCGGCGAGACCGGCGCGCGGCCGGCCGGCGCGATCGGCATCCAGACGCTCCGAGGCGGCGACAACCCGGGCGAGCACACGATCTACTTTCTCGGCCGCGGCGAACGCCTCGAGCTGACCCACCGCGCGGCGACGCGCGGCCATTTCGCAGCCGGGGCGGTGCGCGCGGCCGCCTGGCTGCAAGGGCGCGCGCCCGGCCTTCATCCCTTCGAACGCGTACTGGAGCTCCCCTGATGCTGTCGATGCAAGAAATCTCCGATCGTTTCGAGCTGCAGGATCTGATCTACCGCTATTCGCAGATCATCGACTCGAAGGATTTCGACGCGCTCGCGAGCGACGTCTTCACGCCCGACGCCTTCATCGACTACAGCGCGTTCGGCGGCTCGAAGGGCGACCTCCCCTCGACGATCGCGTTCCTGAAGAAGGCGATGAAGCGCTTCCCGAACACGCAGCACATGAACGCGAACATCCAGCTCGCGATCGACGGCGATCACGCGACGGGGCGGCTCATGTGTTACAACCCGCAGGAGTTCACGACGCCCGAAGGCAAGATCGACGTCTTCGTCTGCGGCCTCTGGTACGTCGACGAATACGTGCGCACGCAGAAGGGCTGGCGGATCCGCAAGCGCGTCGAAGAGCGCTGTTATGTCGCCAACCCGCCGGGGGGCATGGGGCTCTGAGCGGCAGGCGAGGGCAGCCTCAAGGCGCCGCCGCCGCGTCCTCCTCCGCATGGCCGAATCCGACCGCGAGCCCTTCGTCTGCGGCGACGCGGTATTTCCCGACGATCGCTGCGACGCCGCGCTCGAGGGCGCGGTCCTGCGCTTCGCGCAGCAGCTCGGCTCGCAGCGCGGATTCGATCTCCCCGAGCGGCGGCAAGCGGGATTCGCGACGCGCGGTGAGCAGGACGAGATGCCAGCCGTGGTCCGAGCGGTGGGGGCCGCTCCAGCGCCGCGGTTCGACGGGGAGTCCTGCGAGCGTCTCTGCCATCCCATCGCCGAAATGGCTGCGAACCTCGTCGAGGTTCCGGTCGACGTAGATTCGGTCGTAGAGGAAGCGGTCCCCTTGCGCGAGTGCTTCCTCGAAGCCGATCCGCTCGCGATCGAGGCGCTCGCGCAGGCGCGTCGCCCGTTCGAAGGCTGCGGGATCTTCTCCCGGCGAGTCGCCCGGCGCGACGAAGACGTGCGCGAAACGCACGGTCGCCGGCTCGCGCAGCTCTTCGGCGCGCGCGCGGTAGGCGGCCTCGAGCTCGGCCTGTGAGATCTCGATCGCGCCGCCGCTCGCACCCTCGACGAGAAATTCCATCTGCTGGACGAGACGTCGCCGGACCAGCTCGTCCTCGCGGTCGAGCCCGAGCGCGCGCGCCTCGCGCACGAGCGCCTCCTCCCGCACGAAGCGACCGAGCCAGTCCCGCCGCACGGCGTCCGGTACCGCGTCGAAGGCCGCCGCCGTCTCGGCGACGCTCTGCGTCCGCGTTCGCGCCTGGACGAAGGCGAGCAGCGCGTCGCGCTCGACACGGATGAAGCCCGCGTCTTCACGCCCCCCATCGCCAGGCGACGCGTCCCGGGTCCCGGCGCGAGTCGAAGCGCCGGCTCCGGCGACCGACGCGCCGAAACGCGAGCGTGCCCCCGCGACGTCGAGCAGCAGCGCGAGGCCGAAGAGCAGTCCACCAGCGGCGATGAAATGGAGCAGCGGGGAAGCCAGCCATTGCCGGTGCGGAGAGGTCATCTCGGCTCGGGACTCGCAACGACGCTCAGGGCGTGTACCAGATCGGCGAGCTGTAGGCGCGCTCCTGGAGCGTCGGGGGCTGCTCGGAGGGCGGATCGATCTGGAGCGCGATGCCGTCGAGCAGCGAATGGCGCGGCGTCGGGATCTCGAGGACGCGGACGTAATAGAAGGCGCGCCGCTCGGGATGGAAATCGGGATCCGTCCAGACGGCCACGAGCTCGCGCGCACCGATCTGGTTCTTGTACGTGCCGCGATCGAGATCGACCGTGTTGCCGACGGGCGGCAGCGCGCCGTCCGGCCCGCGCTCGCGCAGGCCGGCGCCGACGACGTCGAAGACGCGCTCGCGTGCGCGGCCATCGCGGCCGATCCAGCCCTTCACGATCTGGATGCGATCGAGGTTCGCGCCCTTCGGATCGCGCGCGGCCTGAACGAGGAAGCTCGGCGCGACGGGCACGTCGCTGCCGAAGAGCCCCCCGAAGCTCTTGCGGGGCGCCGGTCGCCCCGCCAGATCGCCGCCCATCGGAACGCCCTTGGCATAACCGACGCGTGCGAGATCGGGGGCCTCGGCGTCCTCTGCTTCGAAGGACCAGCCTCCGAAGAAGCGCACGCGCATGCGCGAGCCCGTCGTCGCATAGACCTCGCGCCGGCGGAAGGCCGCGAAGATCGACGCGCGCGTATTCTCCTCGGCCCAGACCGCGGCGAGCCCGCCCGCGCCCATGTTCCAGCCCGAGACCCCTCGGCCGCCCGAGAATTTCTTCTTCGTCTCGGGCGTCGAATCGAAGGCCATCTTGCCCCAGAAGTTGTCCTCTTCGTGCGAGGCGAGGCCGGTATGCGAATCGGTCGAGCCGATCAGGCCGAATTTGTAGGGATTGGCGCCGACCTGCTCCTCGATCTCGAGGCCACGCATCAACGCGCTGCGGACGTAGTCGCCGGGCTGCGGGACGTAGTCCTGCCGGTTCTGCTGGATGTAGCCGCCGTAGATCTCGAAGTCGGCGAAGGGATCGTCGGGCGAGAGGGCGGGATGCGTCTCGGAGGTCCCCTTGAACTGCGTGACCTCGACGACGGGCTCCCAGCGCGCGCGGGTTCGGGCACTCTCGGTGGTGTAGGGCGACTCGTCGAGGGTGACGGCACCGAACATGTAGCCCTTCGAGATGTTCGAGTTGTGGGGGATCGCAACGAACTCGGCGCCGGTCTCGCGGGTCGTCTGGTCGAGGAACTTCCAGAGATCTTCGGGATACGCGCTCTGATCCGAGCCGTAGGGCAGGAAGCTGCGCGCGGTCTCGCCGGAGGCGGAGGTGATGACGACGCGGT
Organism: Myxococcota bacterium; assembly: GCA_963169575.1. Classification (GTDB taxonomy): domain Bacteria; phylum Myxococcota_A; class UBA9160; order UBA9160; family UBA4427; genus UBA4427. The sequence continues at coordinate 4,632 of CAUJGH010000608.1, forward strand.
GGAGATTCGCGCCGGAGGGGAGCGAGCTCCATTCCCATCCGATCAGGGCGGTGAAGCGGCCGGGATCGTCGTGGCGGTCGGCGGCGGTGGTCGTCTCCGCCCAGGCATCGGCATGCAGCTGCTGGGCGCCGGGATCGATGGGCAGGGCGTTCGGCGCACCGGCGGCGGAGATCGGATTCTTCGTATCCCCGGGCTCGACCGTCGACGCCGCGGGCAGCACACCCTTGAAGAGCGAAGCACCCTCGCCGGAATCGATCGCCTCCCGCACGCGATTCGCGAACTCCGCCCCCGGCCCCTCGCGCACGTCGAAGTAGAGCTTGCGGACGACGCCGAGATATTCCGCATGATCGGCGACGACGAGGAAGTCGAGGGGCGTTCCGATCCGCACGCGGGCGCGGTGGTAGGGATGGATGACGGGCAGGCCCTTGGCCCAGCGATAGGCCG
>CAUJGH010000609.1 GCA_963169575.1 Myxococcota bacterium
CGTCGCCGCGGCTGACGAAGGGAAGATGGAGCCGCAGGATCTGCCCGAGCGCGGCCTCCGGTTTCGCGAGCTTCGCGATGCCGGCCGGGTCGTCCTTCGGCCCGACGATCGCATAACGGCTCTCCAGCACGGGCGTTCGGCGTACGGCGATGCCCTCCGCGACGAGCGCCTCTTCGGCTGCGGGCGAGTCGAGCAGGACGACGTCGACTTCGCCCTTGCGCGCGCGCACCGCGATCGCGCCGACTTCGCGCGCGGTGACCCGGACCGAATAGCCCGACTTCGCGACGAACTCGGGCATCAGGGCATCGAACAGACCCGGGTCCTTCAAGGCGTTCGTCACGCCGATCCGGAGCACGCGGCCCTCGGCGCTCGCCGTCGGCGCGGCCAGCGCGAGGATCCCCGCGGCTCCAGCGAGCACGCCGAGCCCGGCGGCCGCACGAAGAACGGCGACCGTGGCCCGCCGACCGACCCCGGCGACGGTTTGTCGCCGCGCTGCCTTCGTCGGCCGCATCGCCCGCAACCGCTCACGCAATGCCCGCAAACGCGTCTTCGTCCCGCGCCCGCTCCGCCGTTCCATGCGTTCCTCCCCGAAGCCCTTCATGCGCCGCGCGGAATCAGCTCGGCGAGCGCATCCCAGGTCCGCACCACCGAGCCCTGCGGATCCGCGCCGACGCCGACCGGCAGGAAGGCCATCTCGTCGACTCCCGCCGCCGCGTAGGCGCGCATCGCCGCATCGAGCGCCGCCTCGTCGCCGTGGGGAACGACCGCGTCGATCATCGCATCCGTCCAGCCATCCGCGAGCGCGCGGTCCGCATCCGGAACGCCGCAGCGCTGCAGCAGCGCCGCATAGGCCTCGAGCCGCGGATAGATGGAGAGATAGGCGTGCACCCCGGCGCGGACTTCCTCGCGCCGGGTCGAGAGGATGCACGGCATGATCATCACGATCCTCGGCATCGCCCGCCCGGCCTTCGCCGCGCTCGCGCGCAGGGTCGGCACGATCGTGTCCCGGACGTAGGCGGGCGGCGCGAGCCAGGGCAGGATCCCGTCCGCGACGCGGCCGGCGAGGCGCAGCATCTGCTCGCCGAGCGACGCGATCAGGATCGGGATCTCCGGCGCCTCGACGTCGACCTGCCAGTCGACGCGATAGGTCTCGCCGTCCAGCTTCGCATGTCCCTTCGCGAAGGCCTGGCGCAGGATCTCGACGTACTCGCTGGTATGGCGGATCAGGCGCTCGAAGCGCAGCCCGAAGCAGCCGTCGATGATCGAGGCATGGCCGGGCCCGAGGCCCAGCCGGAGGCGGCCGCCGAGGGCGGCCTGCGCCGTCCGCGCGCCCATCGCCATCACGAGGGGATGGCGCGTGAACGTCGGCATGATGTTGGTCGTCAGCAGGATCCGCTCGGTCCGCTCGCGGGCGAGCGCGAAGACCATCAGCGGATCCATGTGGTGGCCACAGCCGAGCATCGCCGAATGGAAGCCCTGGCGCTCCGCCTTCTCGAGCCAGTCGAGGGCGACCCCGAGCTCGCGGACCTCGGGCGGCAGCACGATCGATTGCTTCATCGACGACGCCTCCTCGCGCTCAGCGCCCGGCCCAGCGGCTGTGGAAGACGGAGGGCTTCTCGAAGGGTCGGATCTCGACGTAGGTCCGCTCGTAGCCCGTCTTCTGGATCAGCCACTCGCCGCCCTGCTTCACGTATTCGTCCGCGTAGAAGGCGGCGCCGAAGAGGATCGAATGCGCCGGCATCTCCGGCATCGCCGGGCCCGGATTGATGACGCGGTCCTCGAGGTACCAGGTCCCGCGCGCCGTCGTCGCGCTCGTCAGCTCGATCTCGGGATGGTGGACCTGATGGAGCGTGATGATCTCGTTGTCCATCGCGTTGCGCAGCCAGGCGACGATCGCGTCGCGGCCGACGTAGGCGTTCTTGCCGCTGTCGTAGGCGGAGACGGCGTCGGGCGCGAAGGTGCTGGCGAGCAGGTCGAAGAGCTTGAGATCGACGGCGCGCAGATAGCGGTATTTGAGCTGGCGGATCGCTTCGATCTCTTCGAGGACGTTCATCGGAGCCTCTCTTCGTGCGGGCGGAATTCGGGCGCGGATCCGACCGGCGTTCGGCGGCCGCCGCTCCGCATGTTCCGCGAGAAATGCGGGGCGCGCCAGCCGCGGGACAGGCGGTTCAATCCGTCAGACGTGGACCGTCAATTTCACCCGGCACGATCCGTGCTGAGTGGCGGTCATGCTCGAAACCACACCCGACCGACGTCCGCCCTTCTGCCCCCATCCCGATTGCGATTCCCGAACGAATCCCGCCCCTTGGCGCTTCATCAAGAAGGGCTTCTACCTGCGAAGGCGCAGCCCCCACCGCGTCCAGAAGTACCAGTGTTCACGCTGCCGACGAGGATTCTCGTCCGCCACCTTCTCGCCGGCCTACTGGCTTCGCCGTCCCGATCTCCTGCCCGACGTCTTCCATCAGCTCGTCAGCTGCGCCGGCTTCCGACAGATCGCCCGCGCAAGGAGCGTCTCCCACACCACCGTGCGCCGAATGAGCGACCGCCTCGGCCGCCACTGTCTGCTCTTCCACTAGCAGTCGAGACCGAAGTCGTGTCCGAGAGAGCCCCTCGTCCTCGACGGCTTCCGGAGCTTCGAACACAGCCAGTACTGGCCCATGGATCTGAACCTGCTCGTCGGTCCGAGCCTGTTCGTCTACGGCTTCAGCGACGCGGAGCTCCGTCGCAGCGGCACGATGCGGCCCGCGCAAGCCTTGAAGCGAGCGCTCCTCGAGCGGCGCTACGGGAAGCCCGATCCGCAGGCGACGCGTCGCTCGGTCGAGGCGCTGCTGCGGAGAGTCGTTCCGCCGGGCGGGAGGGTGGAGCTGCGCTCGGATGAGCATCAGGCCTATCCGCGGGCC
>CAUJGH010000610.1 GCA_963169575.1 Myxococcota bacterium
CGATCGAACCCGTGATCTCGTAGGCGTGGAGGTCGGCGCGGCTGGGCCCGGCGGCGACCAGGAACAACAAAAGCAATGGCTCGACACGAGCGAGCACGAAGGCGAGGCGGCGCAGCAGCATTTCCAGCTCCAGGAGTAGGACCACGAGATCCGTGTGAGGGCGGGACGATCCTAACAGAGCACCCGATGCGCCCGCGCGAGGAGTCGACGCCCTCTCGACTACCCCAAGGGAATCCGATGGCCGCCTCGGCGGGCACCCGGAAAGTGGGCGCGAGTGCGCTCAGTGGACGTGGGCCAGGAGCGAGCCCGCCCCTCAGCGCGGCACGAGCCCGCCGTCGATCGAAAACGTCGCGCCCGTGACGAAGCTCGACGCATCGCTCGCGAGATAGAGCGCGAGGCCGACGACTTCGTCCGGATGCGCCGCGCGCTTCAGCAGTGCAGCCGCGGCCATCTGGGCCTGGGCCTCGGGCGTGTTGTTGCGGACCATGTCGGTGTCGATCGTGCCCGGCGCGATGCCGTTGACGCGGATGCGCGGGGCGAGCTCCGCGGCGAGGGAGCGGACGTAGGCGAGCATCCCGGCCTTCGCGGCGGCGTACATGTGGGTGTAGGCCGAGAAGAGGAAGGCGCCGGCGCTCGAGACGTTGATGACGGAGGCGTGCTCGCTCCGGTCGAGGCCAGGCAGGCAGTACTGGGTCAGGAAGACAGGCCCGCGCAGATTCACTGCGAGCGACTTCTCCCAGGCCTCCGGCGTCATCTGGCGAAACGGCTGGGCGAGGGCGTTGGCGGCGTTGTTGACGAGGATGTCGATGCGCCCGTAATGATCGAGGGTCCGCTTCGCGAGGGCCTCGAGCTGCGCGAGCTCGCCCATATGGGTCGCGACGGCGAGCGCTTCGCCGCCGGCCCGCTCGATCGCGGCTACCGTCGCCTGGCAGGACTCGAGCTTGCGACTCGCGATGACGACCTTGGCGCCGGCGAGCGCATAACCTTCGGCGATCGCTCGCCCGATGCCGCGGCTGCCGCCGGTCACGATCGCGACACGTCCCGTCAGATCGAAGAGCTTCTCGAATCCCTGCCTGTCCATGGTTTCATTCCTCGGCTTTCGGAGCGACGTGGAGCGTCAGCTGCTGGAAGGGGATGACCCAGCCGTTCTCGTTGCAGACGTCGACGCAGATGCGCGAGAGGTAGCGCCGCTGCGGCGCGTATTCGCCGGCCTGGCTGCCGTCGAGATCGACGCGGACGTAGTAGTCGAGGGACGACGGGCCGGCATTGCTGAACTCGACGACGACGGCGACGAGCGAGGCCGCCCAGGGCGATTCTCGCCAGCGCCGCTCGAGCTCGGCTTGCAGGATCTCGCGATCCGTCGTCGTGATCTCGGATTGCAGGGCGTAGTCGAGACCGAACTCGAGGTCGACGCGGTAGCCGTGGGAGAGGACCTCGCGGGATCCGGCCGCGAATTCCGCCGTCGGGACGACGATGCGGTTGCCGCCGGGAACGCGCAGGCGGACGAACTCGGTGGATTGCAGCTCGACGATCGCGATGCGTCCGTCTTCCGAGAGGACGACGTCGCCCGGCCGGGTCGGGAACCAGGGCTCGTCCTCTTCGACCGGCCGCGAGCGCAGCGCCGCGAGATCGTCGATCGGGATGCGGACGCGCCCGCCGACGAGGGCGGGATTCTCGAGCACGCAGTAGAAAGCGATCGACTCGACCCGCCAGGGCAGGCCGTTCCAGACGACCCGCTGGCCCTCGCGGACGGCGCCCATGTCGAGGATCAGGATCGCCTGCGACCAGAAGCGCGGCAGCGCCTGCTTCGAGGCCCAGACGAGCCCGAGGATCAGCAGCAGCGCGAGGATCAGCAGCACCCAGTCGCCGAAGAAGTAGAGCGCGACGACGAAGACGACGACGGCGCCGACGACGGTGAAGACGGAATAGGCGAGCCCGAAGACGCGACGGCGGAAGGTCGTCTCCTGCTCGGTATGTCCGACGCGCACAGAGAGGAAGGTGCGGATCCGGCGCAGGACGACGAGAAAGCCCACCGTCGCGACGACCGCGAGCAGGAGGTTGCGGCCGCGGCTCTTGAAGAAGAGCCCGAAGACCTCCTGGATCGTCTCGCCGATCGAGCGGCTCTCGGCCGTATGCCGATCCAGCTTCTGGCGACTCACCGCCAGCGTCGCCTCGATCCCCGAGCGCCGCAGCGTCCAATCCTTGCGCTCGCTTCCGAGCGCCTTGTCGAGAGCCTCGTCCCTCGTCGCTTCGCGGACCGCGTCGAGCTGCGCGAGAGCGCGGTCGACGGTCGCGAGCTGACTCTCGAGATCGGCGATCTCGGTGCGCAGGCGATCGATCTCGCGCGGACGGCTCGTCGCGCGCTTGAGCTCGTTGATCAGGGGGCTGAGGAGCTCGCGAATCTCGCGCGTCAGATCGAACGCGACGGAATCGGCTTCATGCGAAAGTGAGAGCGGATCGACGCCGGTCGCGAGCTCGGAGAAGCTGCGCGAGAGCCGCTCGAGCTCGCCCGCGCGGGCGCGAATCTGCCGCTCGAGCTCGGCCTCGCGTCCGCGCGCGGTCTCGGAGGCGAGCTCCGTCTGGAGCGCGCGCAGATCCGCCTCGGCCTGTCGCCGTGAAGCGAGGATCGCGGCGAGGCTCGCTTCGCGGGCCCGGCGCGCGGCGCGGGGGACGACGGTCGGCGCGGCGGGCGGTTCGGGCGCGACCGTCGCGGAAGGGTCGGCGGCGGAAGCGCCCGAATCCGCTTTGGCGTCGCTCGCATCGCCGTTCGGCGCAGTTTCGCTCGCATTCGTGCGGGAGGCTTCGCGAGCCGCCGGCGGAGTCGGGTCGGCCGCGTCGGACGGGGCCGCATCGGTCGCGGCGGCGCCGGACTGGGCCGTGACGGAACTCGGCCAGGCGAGCGAGATCGCGAGCGTCAGCGCGAGCGCGCCGAGTACGGGGGCGAGAGCCCCTCGCCGCGTGGCAGCAGCCCGCGCGAGCCAACGAACGAAGAGCGCGCTCAGCATGCGGATGCGGTTAGCATCGCCCGTAGGCGGTGGCCAGCGAAGCGCGCCTTCGGACGCGTTCGATCGCTAGAATCGGCGCGCATCTCGGCCGCCGGCGAACCGGCTCCGGTCATCGCGAGGGAGATAGAGGAATGCGTGGATTCGCGAAGCTCCTGCTGCTGGCTTTCGTTCTCCTGCTCGGCCTCGTCTACTTCGCGGGAACCGGCCATTTCGGGACCGCACCGGATGCCGGCGTGATCAGCGGGCCCGCCGTCGATCCCGCCCGGGTCGCGGCGAAGGCGGCTGCGGTCCGCAGCGGGGCCGCTGCGGTCGGCGTCGCCGAGCCGAAGCAGATCCTGTTCGGCGACCTCCACGTCCATTCGACCTACTCGTTCGATGCCTTCACCCTCTCGCTCCCCATGAGCGGCGGGGAGGGCGCGCATCCCGTCGCCGACGCGTGCGACTACGCGCGCCACTGCTCGTCGCTCGACTTCTTCTCGATCAACGACCACGACCTCACACTGACGCCGACGCGCTGGGACGAGACGATCGATTCGATCCGCCAGTGCAACGCGATCGCCGGCGAGGGAGCGAATCCCGACCTCGTGACCTATCTCGGCTGGGAGTGGACCCAGGTCGGCGCGACGCCCGAGACTCATTACGGCCACAAGAACGTCGTCCTGCGCGGCCTCGCCGACGACGAGATCCCGCCGCGGCCGATCGCCGCCGGCGCTCCGCTCGGGGTCGAGGACGTCGGTGCCGTCTTGCCGAATCCGTTCATCATGGGCGCCTACGGTCTCTGGGATCGCAGCCGCGGGGGCCTCGATCTCGTCGCCTATCAAGCGGAGCTCGCGGCGGTCGGCGAATGTCCGCGCGGCGTGCCCGTGCGCGATCTGCCGCGCGATTGCCGCGAATCGGCGACGACCCCGGCCGAGCTCTTCGCGAAGCTCGACGAATGGGGCTTCGATTCGATCGTGATCCCGCACGGCACGACCTGGGGCTTCTATACACCCCTCGGCTCGGCCTGGGACAAGCAGCTGACGGCGGAGAATCACGACCCGGATCGCCAGCGCCTGATCGAGGTCTTCTCGGGCCACGGCAACTCCGAGGAATACCGCCCCTTCGAAGAGGTCGCCTTCGATGCCGAAGGCCGGCCCTCCTGCCCCGAGCCGAGCGCGGACTACCTGCCGAGCTGCTGGCGCGCGGGGGAGATCATCGAGGCGCGCTGCGTCGCCGCGGACCAGCCGGCGGTCGTCTGCGCCGAGCGTGCGACGCGCACGCGACAGATGTTCGTCGAGGCGAAGAACAACGGCGGCGCGCAGGTCGTGCCCGAGACGACGGTCGCGGACTGGCAGGACGCAGGGCAGTGTCGAGACTGCTTCCAGCCCGCCTTCAACTACCGCCCGAAGAGCTCCGTCCAGTACATCATGGCCCTCGGCCGGCGCGATGCGAACGGCGAACCGATGCGTTTCGAGCTCGGCTTCATCGCCTCGAGCGACAATCATTCGGCGCGTCCGGGCACCGGCTACAAGGAAGTCGCCCGCAGCGAGTTCACGGAGGCGCGCTTCGGCCATTTTCGCGAGACCCCGGTCGCCTTCCAGCGCCCCGCCGAGGGGCCCCTCGACGAGCCCGCTCCCTTCGAATTCGTCGCCGGTCGCACGGCGCCGCTCGGCGCCTTCGAGATCGAGCGCGGCGCGTCGTTCTTCCTGAACGGCGGCCTCGCCGCGGTCCATGCGAGCGGCCGCGATCGCGACGCGATCTGGGAGGCGATGGAGCGCCGGGAGGTCTACGGCACGAGCGGCCCGCGCATCCTGCTCTGGTTCGATCTCGTGAACGCGCCGGACGGCGTGCGCCGGCCGATGGGCAGCGAGGTCGCGATCTCCGGCGCACCGACCTTCGAGGTGCGTGCGGTCGGCTCGCTCGAGCAGGCGCCCGGCTGCGACGACGGACCGGCCTCGGCGCTCGGCGCCGAGCGGCTCATGAAGCTCTGCCAGGGCGAGTGTTACAACCCGACCGACGTGCGCCGGCCGATCACGCGGCTCGAGGTCGTGCGCATCCGCCCGCAGCAGGACGCGGGCGAGGAGATCGTGGGGCTCGTCGAAGATCCCTGGCGCGTCGTCGAATGCGCACCGAGCGCGGACGGCTGTGTCGCGACCTTCAGCGACGAGGAGCTCGCCGCCAGCGGGCGCGACGCGCTCTATTATGCGCGGGCGATCGAGGCGCCGAGCCCGGCGGTCGGGGCGGATTCGCTCGGATGTCGCCGAGACGACGCGGGGCGCTGCGTGCAGGTCGATCCCTGCTTCGGACGTCCCGCCGACGACGAATGCCTCGCCCAGACCGAAGAGCGCGCCTGGTCTTCACCGATCTTCGTGCGCCCCGCGGCCGCGGCGATCGCGCCGACCGCGCCTGCTTCGCCCGCCTCTTCCAGCGCGTCCGCCGCGTCCGCCGCGCCGGTCGGGCATCAGGCGAACAGCGCCTCGCAGCCCGAGCCCGCGAGCAGCGCGTCGACCGCCGCGCGGTCGCTGGCGGCGAGCGCGCCGTAGTCGCGCCGCAGCGCGGCCAGGCATTTGCCCTGATAGGCGAAGGGCGTCTGGTGGTAGGCGCGGCCGTCGATCTCGCATTCGACGCGCTCGCGCCCGGCCTCGAGCGCGGCGGCGTTCGCGAGCAGGAAGGGCGCGTAGGTCCGGCCGATCTCCGCGACGAGCGCATGGACGGTCCCGGGCAGGGCGTCCCGCGCGAGCCAGCCGGCTGCGGTCGGCTCGAGGCCGGAGAGATCGTCGATCCAATCGGTCCAGGCGAGGACGCGAGGCGCCTGCTCGAGCGCGATCGCCATCGGTGTCGGGTCGAAGAGGGCGAGCTGGGTCAGCTGGCCGTACAGGCCGAAATCGCCGCAGCCCGGGCGATCGCCGAAGAGGAAGCGATGCGCGCGCAGATGGCGCTCGAGGAGCCCGAGCAGGCGGTGGTAGCTCGCTTCCAGAATCGGAGCCGTCTCGGGACTCGAGCCGACGATGGCGAGGCGGCCGATCTGTCTCGCCGCGAAGGCGCGCGCCGCCTGCTCGAGTCGGTCCTCGGGCTGCCGCGCGCCGGACCAGCGCGGCAGGATCTTCGTCGCCTTCGCGATGTCGGGCGCGAACGCCCAGCGGTAGTGGAACATCGCCTTCGTCAGCCATTCGTCGGCGTAGTCCTCGATCAGCGCATCGAGGAAGGTGAGAGCGGGATCGGGCGGGACGACCGATCGGCGGCCGGGCCAGCGCGCCTCGAGGCTGCGGATCAGCGGGGTCGAGTCGACGTGCGTCTCGAGCTCGCCCCGTGCATCGCGCACGACGAGCTGGGGGAGAAGAATGACTCGCGGTCTTGGTAGGCCGGCGGCTTCGGGCGCGCCCTGATGGATCCAGACGTGGGGAATGCGGCGATAGCGGTAGACGGCGCGCAGCTTGCGGCTGTAGGGCGAGCCGATCGCGCCGAGCAGGATGTCGTCGTTCAAGGCAGGGCCCTCGCTGCGGCGAGCGCGCTCGCGCGCGTTCGTGTCGATCGGGCGGACTCGGATGACCCCGGCCGCGACTCGTGCCAGAATGGCATATTCGCTCGATTCGAGGGGCCCGCCGCATGTTCGAGAGTTTCCGCACGCATTGGCCGCTGCTCCGTGTGCTCGGCTCGTCGCTCGTGGGTGTGCGCAAGCTGCGCGCCGACGTTCCGGCCGACTACTCGGATTTCCTGCGGCCCCATTTCGAGGCGAGGCGCGATGCGCTCGCGCTGATCGGCGATCGCTCGCAGATGACCTGGGCCGAGCTCGACGCCTTTGCGGGCCGCGTCGCCGGCTGGGCGACCCTTCAGGGCATGAAGCGGGGCGACGTCGTCGCGCTCTCGATGGAGAATCGGCCGGAGTACGTCGGCCTCTGGCTCGGGCTCTCGCGGGTCGGCGTCGTGACGGCGCTCTTGAATACCCATCTGACCGGCGAGCGTCTCGCCCATTGTCTGCGCGAGGCGTCTCCGCGCGCCTGGGTCGTCGGCCAGGAGCTGCTCGAGCCCTCGCTCTCGGCGCTGCCGCATCTGGCCGGCGCGCCGCCCGTCTTCGTTGCGGATCTCTCGAGCGGGGCATCCGAAACGGGCGCTTCCGGCGCCGCGATCGAATCGTTCGACGCACATCTCGCCGCCGCCCGACCCGCGGAGATCGATCCGGCGAGCCATGCCGCGCGCCGCGGCAGTGATCTGCTCTTCCTCATCTATACGAGCGGAACGACGGGCCTGCCGAAGGCCGCGCGCATCAGCCATCTCAAGGCGGCGCTGACGGGGATGGCCGCCTGGAAATCCCAGGAGCTCGGCCCCGAGGATCGCGTCTATTGCTGTCTGCCCCTCTATCACAGCGCCGGCGGCATGATGGCGGTCGGCGCCGCGCTGATGTCGGGGGGATCGATCGCGCTCGCGCGCCGATTCTCGGCGAGCCAGTTCTGGAGCGATTGCGTGCGCCATGAAGCGACGGCGATCCAATACATCGGCGAGCTCTGCCGCTACCTCGTGAACTCGCCGCCGCATCCGGAGGAGCGACGACATCGATTGCGTGTCGCGATGGGCAACGGCCTGCGCCCCGACGTCTGGCGGGCCTTCCAGGATCGCTTCGCGATTCCGCGAATCGTCGAGTTCTACGGGGCGACGGAGGGCAATCTCGCGCTCCTCAATACGGCCGGGCGCGTCGGCGCCGTCGGGCAGCTGCCGGATTTCGTGCGTCGCCGGCTCGGGATCGAGCTCGTGCGATTCGACGTCGAGTCGGAGGAGATCGTGCGCGGCGCGGACGGCTTCTGCGAGCGCTGTGCGCCGAACGAGGCGGGCGAGCTGCTGATCGCGATCACGCCGCGCACCCGCTTCGAGGGCTATACCAACCCCGCGGCGACAGAGAAGAAGGTCCTCCGCGATGCGTTCGCGAAGGGCGATTCGTACTTCCGGACCGGCGACCTGCTGCGGATCGACGAAGACGGATTCTATTATTTCGTCGACCGGATCGGCGACACCTTCCGCTGGAAGGGCGAGAACGTCGCGACGAGCGAAGTCGCCGAGGTCATCTCGGTCGATCCCGGCGTCGACGAGGCGAACGTCTACGGCGTCGCGATCCCCGGGCAGGACGGCCGCGCGGGGATGGCGGCGCTCGTCGTCAACGCGGACTTCGATCTCGAGCGGGTCTCGAAGGCGATCCATCAGGGCCTCGCCGCCTACGCCCGTCCGCTCTTTCTACGCATCCTGCCCGAGATGGAGATCACGCAAACCTTCAAGCACCGCAAGATCGATCTCGTTCGCGACGGATTCGATCCGCGGAAGGTCCCCGACACGATCTATTTCCGCGACGCCGCGCTGGGCCGTTACGTGCCCTTCGACGGCGAGCGCTGCGATGCCGTCACGAGCGGCCGGGAGCGGATCTGAATGGCGAAGGTTCATCGCATCTACGGCTCGGAGCTCTCGCCCTATTCGGTGAAGGTCCGCTCGTTCTTCCGCTACAAAGGCATTCCGCATCGCTTCCTCGCCCGCGACGGCGAGAACCTCGCCGACTATCAGAAGTTCGCGAAGCTCCCGCTGATCCCCCTCGTCGTCACGCCCGAGGACGAAGGCATCCAGGACTCGACCCCGATCCTCGATGCGATCGAGCGGAGCCATCCCGAGCCGAGCGCGCATCCGAGCGAGCCTGCAGCGCGCCTGCTCTCGCTGCTGATCGAGGAATTCGGCGACGAATGGGGCAACAAATGGATGTTCCATCTGCGCTGGGCGCGCCCCGAGGACTGTCTCTCCGCGGGCGGTCGCATCGCCGCTTCGATGGTCGCGCCGGGAGACGAGGCGGCGCGGATCGCGGTGCGCGAGAAGGTCGTCGAGCGGATGCGCAGCCGGGTCGGCTTCGTCGGCTCGAACGCGGATACGGCGCCGCTGATCGAGCGATCCTTCCGCGATGCGCTCGGCCTGCTCGAGCGCCATCTCTCGGGCCGTCCCTATCTCTTCGGCGGGCGGCCGTGCTATGCGGAC
>CAUJGH010000611.1 GCA_963169575.1 Myxococcota bacterium
AGTCGTTCGCCGGTCCGCTCGTTCATGCCCTCGCCGACCGGCGTCCGCCGCTCTTCGCCTAACGGAACTTCGGGATCACCTGCTCGCCGAGGTTCATGATCGTCTCGAGCGCGGCCCATTGCGGGACCGTGCCCATCTGGATCAGGAACATGACTTCGTCGGCACCGGCGTCCTTCAGGCGCTGGACGTAGCCGATCGCGTCCTCGACGCGGCCGTAGGCGTGGTTGGTGTTGAACATGCCGGTCGATTCGGTGCCGGCCGTGATCTTCTCCTCGTGGAGATAGGCGACGAGCGCCTCGCCCTCGGCCTTCAGCACCTCTTCGTCCGTCATGTCCGCGATCTCGGCCCGCGGCGGCGGCATCTCGACGCCGGGGCTGTACCAGTGGCGGATCGCTTCGGTGAAGTAGCGCTGGCCGCGGTAGCCGATGGCGCGGGCCTTCTTCTCGTCGTCGAGCACGATCGCGGGACAGAGCGCCGCGAGATGCTCGTTCGGGAAGTCGGGGATCTGGCTCTCCTTCGTCCGCCGCTTGATCGCCGCGCGGTAGACGGCGTTCTTCTTCGCGATGTCGTCGGGGCCCGCGAAGCCGAGTACGAGCGCGCCGAGGCCCCACTCCCCGGCCTGGTTGAGCGTCTCCTCGCGCGTGCAGGCGAGGAACATCGGCGGATGCGGATCCTGATAGGGCTTCGGGAAGATCGGGCGGCGCGGGATCTTCATCGTCGGGCTGTCGTGCTCGAAATACTCCTCGCGCCACATGCGCGGGATCATGCGCGCCGACTCTTCGAGCTGCGCCGGGATCTCGTCCATCTCGGTCTGGAAGGCACCGGCCTCCTGGGGCGTGCCGCCCTTGCCGATGCCGAAATCGACGCGGCCCTTCGTCAGCATGTCGAGCATGCCGATGCGCTCGGCGACCTTGACCGGATGGTTCATCTTGAAGGGCAGGCAGACGACGCCATGTCCGATGCGGATGCGCTCCGTCTTGCCGGCGACGTAGGCGAGAAAGGTCTCGGGCGCGCTCATGTGGGCGTACCACTTGAGGCAATGATGCTCGACGGCCCAGACGCGATCGAAGCCGACCTTCTCGCCGAGCACGGCCTGCTCGACGCTCTCCTGCATGATCTGGTATTCGCCCTTGCGCGACGTGTCGACGATCTGGGCCTCGAAAATCATGGAGAACTTCACGGGCGAACCTCCCGTCCGCGGCACGCCTGTCCACGGACTGTCAATCCGTCGACTCTAACAACGCGGAATGCGGCGGGGCAATGGGCCACGACCGCGCCGGCGTCGACCGGGTCATCGGCCGCGAACCCCGCGCGCGGGGCTCCGGCCGAGCCGCGCCGGACTCAGTACCAGGCGAGCCCGTCGGTCGAATTGCGGATCACGGCCTTGCGGCCGACGGCGACGAAGAGGTCGTCGGCGAATGCCACGTCTTCGAGATCCCGCCCGGTTTCGGCGTCGCGCGGCGTCCAGCCGATCGCGTCCGGCGCGCTGAGGAGCCTGCCTTCGTCGCCGACCACGACGTAGACGCCGGCGCCGTACGCGACCGCCGAGAGGCTGACGGAGACGTTCGACGTCCGGGCGGTCCAGGCGATCGCGTCGGGCGAGGTCAGGATCGTTCCCGCGTTGCCGACGGCGACGAACAGATCATTGCCCCAGCCGATGCCGCGCAGGTTCTGGAGGGTGCCCGAGCTGCGCGCGGTCCAGACCTCGCCGTCCGGGGAGGTCAAGATCGTTCCGTCCTCGCCGACCGCGACGAACTGATCCTCCGCGAACACGACGTCGATCAGGTCGACGCTCGTCCCGCTCGTCTCGATGTCCCAGGAGCCGGCGTTCGTCGAGGTCAGGATGCGGCCGCCGTCGCCGACGAGCAGGTAGGTCGCGAGTCCGAAGGCGGCGCCGCGGATCGTGCGCGAGGTCGGAAGGAACTGGAAGAACCAGTTGGCGCTGTCGGTCGACGTGTAGACGACGCCCTGCTCGCCGCCGACGACCCAGGTATCGCCGCCGAAGGTGATCGCGAAGAGCGAGCCGCAGCAATCGAGGCTCTGGCGCAGGAACTCCTCGCCGTCGGCGGAGTTCGCGATCGTGTAGTCGTGGCCGACGGTGACCCAGGCGTCGTCGGCGAAGTCGACGGCGAGCAGACGGGGGTTGTTCGAGAAGTCGTACCAGTCGTCGTCGTCGCATCCGAGCGCCAGGAGCGCGATCGCGAAAGGAGCAAGGAGCACGAAGAGGCGGCTGAACGCCGAACGAAGCGACATGGGACCCCCAGGTTGCGCGAAGGATTGACTCCCCTCGGAGGACTGTCAAACGAAGCACGGCCGGGGCGAGCGCCCGGGAAGACTCAGTCCCATTCGAGACCGTCATCGGAGTTCCGGATCACCGCGCCGCTGCCGACCACGACGAACCGGAACCCATCATCGCTCACGCCCTCGAGATCGGCTCCGGTCCGGGCGTCGCGGCGCATGAAGCTCGCGCCGTCGAAGGAGGAGAGCAGCAGCCCCCCGTCGCCCACGACCACGAACACGCCGAGCCCATGGCCCGCGTCGTTGAGAGCGGTCCCGGTCCCGGACGATCGCGGCGACCAGGTCTCTGCATCCGGCGAGGTCAGGATCGTTCCCGACCGCCCGACCGCGAGGAAGAGTCCATTGCCCCATCCGACCCCCAGCAGGTCGACGCCGACACCGGAGGGGGCCGCGGTCCAGTCGCGACCATCGCCGGAGGTCAGGATCGTGCCGCCCTGCCCCACCGCGACGAAGCGACCTTCCGCGTAGACGACGTCCTCGAGATCCGCGAGCGTCCCCCCGTCTTCGACGACCCAGTCGCCGACTTCGGTCGCGCGCAGGATGCGCCCGTCCTCGCCGACCAGGATCCAGATCCCGTCGCCGTGGATCGCGCCGCGCATCGTCCGCTCGGTCGGGAGGAAATGGACGAACCAGCTCTCGGAATCGCTCGACGTGTAGACGACACCGTCGGTCCCGGCGGCGAGCCAGCGGTCGTCGCCGTAGGTCACCGCCTGCAAGGCGCCGCAGCAAGCCGCGCCCTCGCGGACGAACGCCTCGCCGTCGTCCGAGCGCGCGAGCGTATAGTCCTCGCCGACCGTGACGAACCCGTCGCTCGCGCGGGCGACGGCGTAGAGGTGGGGCGCCGCGTCCAGCACGGAGCAGTTGCCGGTCGTCCCGACGCAAACGCTGACGGAGTCGGCATCACCGCAGCCGCCGATCGCCAGGGCGAGACCCGCACAGACGCTCGACGCGAGCGGCACGATGCGCGTGCGAATCGCCATGGGACCTCCGAGTCGACCAGCGTACGGCGACCGATTCGCAGGCGTCAATCACGCGGGTCGAGATCGCCGGAGCGATCGTCCGGCAGGCCGGTCGCAGGCAGGACGCCCAACGGCCTGCCCCTCCGGCGGTTCCCTCGGCGCGGGCATGCTCGCGCGGCGGCGGGAGAAAAGGTCGATGGCGCACGCGCCACGGGCGTCTAGTAGTTCAGGAAGAGGGTGAGCAGGAGGACGTGATTCGAGCGGTCCTCGCGCCGGCGATCGACCCATTGATGCTGGTAGCCCGACTCGAGCACGAAACGGCGATCGGCGTCGAGCCGGAA
Source organism: Myxococcota bacterium (assembly GCA_963169575.1). Taxonomy (GTDB): domain Bacteria; phylum Myxococcota_A; class UBA9160; order UBA9160; family UBA4427; genus UBA4427. The sequence goes on from CAUJGH010000611.1 coordinate 3,599, forward strand.
GCCCGGCCCGGCGAACAAGCGATTCTGGCGCAAGCCGCGCCGCTGGCCCCAGGGCGTATCGTCGAGATCGAACAGGAGCTCGTCGAAGAGCGCGAAATAGACGCGATCGGTTCCGGGGAGCGGCGCGTTCATCCGGACGAGCTGGCGCAGGCGCCAGCCGAGGTTCTGCTCGATGAGCCGCTGCTCGAGGCGCGTTCGCGACTGGAAGGCGAAGCCGTCGATCGGGACGTTCCAGACGAGCTGCTGCCAGGGGCGCAGCTCGGTGAAGGGCTTCGCCCGGGGCGGATCGGTTTCGACCACGGCGAAGCCCGCCGTCAGCGTCACGCGATCGGTGATCGCATAGCCGAGGCCGACGCGCGGAAGCATGCCCAGCTCGTACGACTGACCGAAGCTCCGCCAGCGCCCCTGGAGCTCGAGCCAGGTGCGAAGGCGATCGAGCTTCGGATGGAGGAAGGCGAGATCGCCCTGGGCGAGGGCCGCAGCCCAGATCTGGCCGCCTTCGCGCGGATCGCCCGCGCGCGCCGGCCCGGGGCCGACCAGCGCGGTCGAGAGAACGAGGAGGATCAGCGCGCGAATCCCCGCGCGGGTGCGCGCAGGCGCAGCGATCGAATGGGCGGAGGTCATCGGCGAAGGAGCGTGACCGATGTCTCGCCGGTACGCTAGGTGGGGCCGAACGCGCCGCTGCGCCATCGACCGGCCGCCGGCCCGCCGCCGAGAGGGGATGATCGAAGTGAAATGGTCCTTCAAGATCGCGGAATTCCGCGGCATCGGCGTCTTCGTCCACGCCACGTTCCTGATCCTGATCGGCTTCGTCGTGATGAGCCATTGGGCCGTCGGACACGACCTCGCGAAGACCCTCGAAGGCGTCGCGTTCGTGCTCGCCCTCTTCGCCTGTGTCGTGCTCCACGAATTCGGCCACGCGCTGACCGCAGCGCGCTACGGGATCCGGACCCGCGACATCACGCTGCTCCCGATCGGCGGGGTCGCCCGCCTCGAGCGGATGCCCGAGAATCCGCGCCACGAGCTCTGGGTCGCCCTCGCCGGGCCGGCCGTCAACGTCGTGATCGCCGCCGGGCTCTTCGTCCTGCTCGGGCTCTTCGGGACGGCGGCCATCTCCTTCGAGCGCTTCAGCGTGACGGACGGCTCGCTGCTCGAGCGGCTGATGTTCGTGAACCTCGGCCTCGCAGCCTTCAACCTCCTGCCGGCGTTCCCGATGGACGGCGGGCGCGTCCTGCGCGCGGCGCTCGCGACGCGCCTCGAATACACGCGCGCGACCCAGATCGCCGCGAGCGCGGGCCAGGCGATGGCGCTGCTCTTCGGGTTGATCGGCTTCTTCACGAATCCCTTCCTGCTCTTCATCGCGCTCTTCGTCTGGATCGGCGCGGCCCAGGAGGCGGGGCTCGTCGAGATGCGCGCCGCGCTGGCCGGCATCCCCGTGGTGCGCGCGATGGAGACGGTCTTCCGCGTGCTCGCGCCGGGCGACTCGCTCGCGCATGCCGTCGACGAGACGCTGGCCTCGGCGCAGCAGGATTTCCCGGTCGTCGAAGGCGGCATCGTCGTCGGCCTGCTGACGCGCCAGACCTTGCTCGAGGGGCTCGCGCGGCGCGGCGCCGATTCGAAGGTCGACGAATCGATGCTGCGCGAGTTCGTCTCGGTCGAGACGTCGGAGATGCTCGACTCGGCCTTTCGCCGGCTCGAAGGCAAGACCAGCCGGACGATGCCGGTCCTGCATGCTGGAACCCTGGTCGGGCTCGTGACCCTCGACAACGTGGGCGATCTCGTCGCGATCCGCTCCGCCCTCGAAGGTCGGCGCCGGACGAGTCGCGCGCGGGTCTAGCGCGCGCCGCGGCCGCTCAGCCGCTGCGACGCCTGTGCCGGACGGTCGCGATCAGCAGCGTCAGATCGAGCGGCTCGTTGGCGGCGAGCGGCTCGAGCCGCGGGCGGCGGGGCGGCGGCGGCGGTGCGAGCCGGGCGGCGGCGGCTTGGAGCTCGGCGAGCGAGGACGGCAGGCGATCCGCGAAGAGCCAGGGATCGGGGACGAGCTTCGGATCCACGAGGAAGCCGAAGTCGACCTGATCGTCGTGGGAGACCGCCGTGATGTTCATGCCGCTGCCGACCTGCAGCATCGACATCGGATAGAGCTCCTCGACCCGGGCGCCCGCCATGTAGGTCGGGATCGGGAGTCCGCGCACGTTCGAGCAGACGAGGTTGCCGGGCATCGGCGCGAGACGCGGGGCGCGGTGGGCGGTCTGCATGACGAAATGCAGGGCGGCCGGCGCGAGCGACTCGCCGAGGGCGGTGATGAACTCGAAGGCGCCGTCGCGGGTGCGCTGCTTGGCGCCGGCGGCGCTGGCATGGATCGCGCGCAGCCGCTCGGCCGGATCCTCGTGGTCGGTCGCGAGACCGACGGGCATGCTCGTCAGCTGATTGCCCATGCTCTGATCCCCGGGATCCCGGAGCGAAACCGGGCAGAGCGCGACGAGCGACGCCTCGGGCAGCTCGCCCCGCTCGAGCAGCACGCCGCGCAGCGCCCCCCCGACGAGCGCGAGCATCACGTCGTTCAGCTTGACGTCGAAATGCTTCTTGAGCTCGCGCAGCGGCGCGAGCGGGAGCTTCGTGAAGGCGAAGTCGCGGTGGCGCGAGAGCCGACTGCCATTCCAGGAGACCCGGGGCACCGCCGGCGGCGCGTCCCTTCGGAGCAGCGAGAGCGGCAGCGAAGCCGGCATGCGCGCGAGATCGCGGAGCGCGCGTCCTGCATGAAGGGCCAGCCGCGTCTGGCGCCGGAGTCCGTTCTCGAGCACCCGCCGGCCGATCTCCCAGGGCGCAGGCGGCCGCGGGACCCGCTCGCCGCCACCGAGGGCGGCGGCGGCCGCCGCCAGGGGCGGCTGGCTCGGATCGGGGGAGAGGTCCATCAGGATCTCGGTCAATCCGATGCCCGACTGGCCGTCGACGAGACAATGATGAAGCTTGATCAGGACGGCGATGCGGCCGCTCTCGAGCCCCTCGATCCACCAGCATTCCCAGAGCGGACGCGAGCGGTCGAGCGGCTGCGCATGCAGGAAGCTCGCGAGGCGCGCCAGGGTCT
>CAUJGH010000612.1 GCA_963169575.1 Myxococcota bacterium
AGCGCCGCCGGATCGAGATCTTCCGCGCGCTCGAGATTGCGGACGACGAGTGCTCGCGCGTCCGCGTGCGCGGGCGCGAGGGTGAACCCGCAATTGCCCATGACGGCGGTCGTGACGCCGTGCCAGCAGGAGTTCGCGCCCTGCGGATCCCAGAAGAGCTGGGCATCGAAATGGGTATGGCCGTCGATGAATCCGGGCGTCACGACCTGCCCCTCGGCGTCGAGCTCCTGGCGGCCGCGCTCGGCGATTCGGCCGATCGCCGCGATGCGGCCGTCGTGGACCGCGACGTCGGCGCGATAGGCGGCGAGGCCCGAGCCGTCGACGACGGTCCCTCCCCGGATCACGAGATCGAAGCTCAATGGGGCCCCTCAATCCTTCGGAAGGCCGAGGATCCGCTCGGCGATGATGTTGCGCTGGATGTTCGGGCTGCCGCCCCCGATCACGGTGCCGTGCCACGCGAGCGCTTCGTGTTGCAGCTCGCCCTGATGCTGTGCGGCGCTCCCGAGCAGCTCGAGCGTCAGCTCGCTCATTTCGAATTCGAGGATGCCGCGCTGAAGCTTGTTGATCGCGGTCTCGCTGCCCGACGGCTTGCCGTTGATCTGATCCGTCAGATGGCGCAGGCCCGTGAGCCGCATGGCCTCGACGCGGATCTCCATCTCGGAGAGGCGGCGCCGGACGCGGTCGTCCTCGAGGGCGGGACGGCCGCCGCGACGCGCGCGCTTCGCGAGCGAACGGATGTCGTCGAGATGCTGCAGCATCTCGGTCGCCTCCGAGATGCCCGATCGCTCGTTCGCGAGCGCGCCCATCACGACCTTCCAGCCCTCGCCCTCGGCGCCGAGCCGATTCGAAACGGGCGTCCGCGCACCGTCGAAGAAGACCTGGTTGAAGGAGGCCTTGCCCGAGAGGTTCTCGATCGGCGAGATCGTGATGCCGGGCGTCGTCATGGGGACGAGCAGGCAGGTGATCCCCTTGTATTTGGAGACGGTCGGATCGGTGCGGACCAGCATGAAGATGTGGCTGGCGAAATGCGCGGAGGTCGTCCAGATCTTCTGGCCGTGGATGACGTACTCGTCGCCTTCGCGAACGGCGCGGCATTGAAGCGAGGCGAGATCGCTGCCGACGTCGGGTTCGGAGTACCCGGTGCACCAATGGCTCCGCCCGTCGAGGATCGCCTCGAGATGCTCCGCCTTCTGCTCCTTCGTCCCATGGGCGATGATCGCGGGGCCGACCCAGGTCAGGCCCATGAAGTCGAGACCGAGCGCCGGAGCACGGCGGGCGGACATCTCCTCCTTCAGGATGAACTGACGGATCAGGTCCCCGCCGCCGCCGCCCCATTCGCGCGGCCAGTTGAAGCCGACCCAGCGCTTCGCCCGCAGCTTCTCGTTCCAGAGCCGCAGGAAATCCGGATCGTCCTCGGGCATCGGATCGGGGAGATGCGCGTCGAGGAACGCGCGAATCTCCTCGCGGAAAGCCTGCTCTTCGGGTGTGAAATTGAAGTCCATCAGTTCGTCTCCATCGCGATCAGTTCCATCTCGTCGACCTCAGCGATTCCCCATCGAGAGCCGGGCCAGCCGGTCCCGGTGATGATCGCCGTCGCCGAACATCGGGCGCGCCCATTTCGAGCGTTTGAGATAGAGCTGGATGTCGTACTCGATCGTGTAGCCGACGGCGCCATGGAGCTGGACGCAGTCGACGCCGATCCGCGTGAAGGCGTCGGCGAGATAGGCCTTGGCGAGCGAGGCATAGCGCGGGACGGCGTCCCGGCGCTCGTCGATCGCCCAGGCGCCGTAATAGAGGAGGGATTTGATCGACTCGGTATCGACCCACATGTCGGCCAGGCGATGCTTGACGCCCTGGAAGCGCCCGATCGGCGAGCCGAACTGGACGCGATCCTTCGCGTACTGCACCGTCAACGCGAGCGCGCCTTCGGCCGCGCCGAGCCCCTCCGCCGTGACGGCGATGCTCCCCGCATCGAGCAGCAGCGCGAGCGTCGCCTCGGGATCTGCGGCGGCGAGTCGTGCATCGGGCCCGATCCGGACGCCGTCCAGCGAGAGCGTGCCGCTGCGCCGGGTCTCGTCGAGGCTCGGGACGAGAGCAACCCGAACGCCCGGCGCGTCGCGAGCGACGAGCCCGAGACGGAGCGCCCCGCCGACGCCCGTGCCCGCGCGGTCGCCGGAAGGCTCTGCCGAGCGCTCTGTAGACCGATAGGCCACGACGTAGACGTCTGCGCAGCCCGCATCGGCGACGAAGCATTTCTCGCCGTGCAGGACGTCGACCTCGCCGTCCGAGTCGGCGACGAGCGCGACACCCTCGGCGCCCGGGAGATCGCTCGCCTCGAGCACCGCGAGCGTTCCGATCGCGCTGCCCTCCGCGAAACGGGGCAGCCAACGCTCTTTTTGCGCGGGACTGCCGGCCTCTCGGATCGCGAGCGCCGCGAGCGCGGTGGAGACCAGGGGCGACGGCATCAAGGTCCGCCCCGTCTCCTCGAGGACGACGACGAAATCGACCCAGCCGAGCCCGGCGCCCCCGTATGCTTCGGGAATCAACAGCCCGACCGACCCCTGTTCGGCGAATGCCTTCCAGAGCTCCGGCGAATGGGCATTCGGCGTCTTCATCAGGCGACGAACCTCGGCCATCGGGCAGCGGTCGTCGAGGAATTTCCGCACGGCATCGCGCAGGAAGCCCTGCTCCTCGGTGAATCCGAAATTCATCTCTGGCTCCGATCTTGTCCTCGCGGGAATACGCAGCCGCGCAATCTTCGGTCGTCCAAACCCGGACGGCAATCTGGAGCGCCGAGCACGTGCCCATACCCAAGGGGCATCAAAGTTGACCAGCCGGTCACGAACTTTGAGTCTCATTTCGTTGCGATGGATATATGATGGCCTCGACTTGGGAAGGTCACGGGTCGGGTTCGTCTTGCAAAGGCGAGTTCGGCTCGTCCAGGGGATATCGGTGCGCACGGCTCGCAAGAGCCAATCCATCGAGACGATTCGAATGGGCCGGAGTGTCGGGAAGCACTTCGGAGTTCGCCAATCGAACACCGTGCATTCGGTGCCGTCTCGCCAGGAGCGTTTCCCTCTACCAAGTCCGAATGGATCGCGTGTGCGCAGGGCTGCAAGTCGCGGCCGTGAGCGGACATGCCCTCGTCGATTCACTCGAGTCGACGAGATGGTCGGCGTGGCGGCGAATGCCGTGACGGCTGTAGAGGTGGAAGCACATGATTCGAAGCAGAATGATGAGGGGGGCGGCGCTCGTCGCCGGTTGCGCATTGCTGGGGCTCGCGCCGATTTCCGCGAGCGCCCTCGGCATCTCGATCGTCAACGTCTCGAGCAGCGGCGGGAACGTCGCCCAGTTGGCGGACGGGGACATCCTGACGATCGATCTCGCGCTCGAGAACGCGACGGGAGAGCAGATCTTCGGGCTCAGCCTCGGGGCTTTCGGATACGACGTCGGCAATGACGGCAACCTCGCCAACGACCACCTCCGATTCGTCGGAGGAGCCGTTGCCTCCTCGGCCTTCAACTCGACGCTCCTGCCTGGGCCGATCTCCCTCGGCGGTCTCGAGAACATCCGCACCCAGCCGACGCAGTTCGGCTCGGGAACGCCCTTCAACGATCCGCGACGCGTCCAGCTGTTCGACGGCGTATCGCTGACGGCAGCGACGGGAGACGGCTCGATCGACGTCGGCGTCGACGGGCAGACGGTCGGCTCGGGCGACGCCCATTTCCGGATCTCCTTCGTCGCGGTCGCTGGATTGACGGGCCTCGCGGGCAACAACGTCACGCTTGGTTTCGGCGTCAGTCAGTTCGACAACGGGGCGATCGGTGCGAACGGCGTGCTTCTCGACTTCTCGGATGCGACCTACGTGGTCAACGTCGTTCCGGAGCCGGGCGTGGCCCTGCTCCTCGGACTCGGACTCGCGGGCCTCGCCGCGAGGGGCCGACGCTAGCCGACCGCTCCGGAAAGAGTGCGCCGACGACTTCCGGGTCGTGCGGCCGAAACGGCCATCCCCCCGCGCGGGGGATGGCCGTTCTCGTTCGAACGGGCCGAAATCGGTAGACTCGCCGTGCTCCGCGGCAACGAGCCCGGCTCGTTCGGTGTTGCCGAGTCCCGGTTCGGAAGCCGCACGCGAGTATCGATCGACGAGGACTTCGAATGGAAGGCATTCCGCCGGGCGTCTTCGCCGCCGCGATCATTGCGGCCGGAGTCGCCGCGATTCCGTCGGCGATCGCTCTCGGCGTCTACATCGTCTCGCGACGTCTCTCCCGCAAGCAGAAGAAGCTCCTCCTCAAGCGCCGCCTGCGCCATCTCTGGCGCCGGCTCGAGGAGCGCGGCCTCGTCGAGAAGAATCCGGCCCTGATCCGCGACTATCATCGTCACTACCCGGCCCTCGCGCAGCTCGAGCGAAGCGCGGACGTGATCCGCAAGGAATGCCTCGAGCTGATGGCACGGCGGGAGAAGATCCCCCACATCAAGGATGCGGGCGGTCGCTACACGACCCGCGGCATCCACGAGATCGAGTGGCGGACGTTCATGCTGAAATCCGGCCGCTTCCTCGAGGCGAACTGCCGGCGGGCTCCCGAGACGGCGCGGCTGCTGCGCGAGATCCCCGACGTCGCGACGGCCTTTTTCTCGATTCTCGGTCCGAAGCAGCACATCCGAGCCCATTGGGGCTATTACAAGGGTTTCTGGCGCTACCACCTCGGGCTCGTCGTCCCGAACGACAATCGCGACCAGAGCTGCTGGCTGCGGGTCAACGACGACCGCCGCGCCTACGACGAGCGGATCCGCAGCGTGATCGAGCAGACGGAGAAGTACTACTGGCACGAAGGCGAGGGGATCGTCTTCGACGATACCTATCTCCACGACGCCGCCAACGAATCGGACGCGCCGCGCGCCGTTCTCTTTCTCGACCTGAAGAGGCCCCTGCCCTGGTATCTCGACCTGCCGAACCGGCTCTTCATCCGCCTGGCCCGGCTCGATCCGACGCTGCGCGAGATCCACCGCGACGCCGTGATGCGCGACTGATCACCGCTTGCGGCGCGCGCCCCCACCGCGCTCCGGATCAGAGCACTTCTTTCGTCACCGGATATCCCGCTGCGAGCCAGCCATCCATGTCGCCGGTCAGATGGTTCAGATTCGTGAAGCCGGCGCCTCCCAGCGTCTCGATCGCGAGCGCCGCGCGCTTGCCCGACTTGCAGTAGACGAGCACCGGCACGCTCGCGTATTTCCGGAGGTCGGACATCCGGTCGGCGAGCCGGTCGTGGGGCACGTTGAGCGCGTTCTTGAGATGCCCCGCCGCGTATTCCGCGGGCGTGCGGACGTCGAGGATCAAGTAGGTCCCGATCGGCTGGCTGCCGAAGACCTCGGGCGCGATCTCCGTCGCGCCGGGGATGCCCGAGACCTCTTCCCCGCCGCAGGCGGTGAGAACGAGAAGCACGATCAGCATCAGGATCCGCATGATTCCTCCTCTCGGGCGAGGCCCGATTCGTGTACACCTTGCCAGGCCGGTGGGCGGGGCCGCAAGTCTCGCCCGACGCCGACAGCAGGCCGGCAGCAGAAAGGAAGCCGCGATGGGACGACTCGACGGGAAGGTGGCGATCGTGACGGGGGCGGCCCAGGGAACCGGTGCGGCGATCGCCCGGCTCTTCGTCGGCGAGGGTGCGCGCGTCGCGCTCGCGGACGTGAGGGATGCCCAGGGCGAGGCGCTCGCACGCGAGCTCGGCGCGAATGCCGACTTCATCCATCTCGACGTGACCCGCGCCGAGGACTGGCAGGCCGGCGTCGCCCGGACGAGCGAGCGCTTCGGCGGCGTCGACGTGCTCGTCAACAACGCGGCGATCCTGCTGCTCGCGCCGCTCACGCAGATCTCGCGCGAGGACTTCCTGCGCATCGTCGAGGTCAACCAGCTCGGGCCCTTCCTCGGAATCCAGGCGGTCTTCGAGACCATGAAGCGACGCGGCGGCGGCTCGATCGTCAACATCGCGTCGACCGACGGCATCAAGGGCATGAACGGCGTCAGCGCCTATGCCTCGAGCAAATGGGGCGTGCGCGGATTGACCAAATCCGCCGCCATGGAGCTCGGCCGCCATGCGATCCGCGTCAACGCGATCTGCCCCGAGGCCGGCAACCCGAACATGAGCGCGCCCTTCATGCCGGGCAACCCGGATCTCTCCGAGGTCCCGCATCGCATGATGCAGGCGATCCTGAAATCCCCGCCGCACGTCGGCCCCGAGAGCCGCGTACTCGACGTGGCGCGCATGGCGCTCTTCCTGGCGTCGGACGAGAGCCTGTCCTGCACCGCCGCGGACTTCGTCGTCGACGCCGGCCTCACGGCGGGTCAGTTCCAGAAGCTCGCACCGAGCGCCTGAGGGCAGCCGGGCGCCGAGGGTGGACGCGGCGGTCGCGCGCCCCGAGCGGAGGCGCGCAGCCGGAGCGAATGCCTAACGGACGAGCGCCTCGGGATTGCGCGCGACGAGCGCCCGCCGCACGCCTTCCTTCCAGGTGACGCGGCAGGGACCGGCGAGCTGCTTCCGCAGCGTTCCGTCGAGCACCTTCATGCCCCAGGTCGCGTCGTCCGCGACGTCGATCTTCATCGTCAGCCCCGTCAGGCTCTCGACGTAGCGGATCATCTCCTCGACCGAGACGGGCTCGTCGCCGCCGAGGTTCACGATCGGCGCCGGAACGGCCGCCTTCTGGATCAGGCGCTCGGCCTGCTCGGCGATGTCGTCCTCGTGGATCGGCGAGCAGAAGCTCTCGCCGGCGGCGGCGCGGGTATAGGGCATGCCGTGCTTCATCATCATGTAGAGCGCCATCGGAACGCCGCCATGGCCCCGCGCGCCATAGGCGACGTCGAGCCGCGCGATGATCGTCGGCAGCCCGAGCACGCGCGCCTGGAAGCGGACGACCGCCTCGGTCGCGAGCTTGCTCATCGCATAATGCGGGCCGTAGGCGGAGAAGCCGCCCAGCATGTCGGTCTCCTTGACCGGCTCGGGCGAGCTCGCCGCCACACGATAGACGCTCGACGACGACATGTGGAAGAACGCGCGGATGCCGCGGTAGCGCTGCATCAGGAAGCCCGTCCCCTCGGCGTTCTGGGACATGCCGATCTCGGGCGTCTTCGGGGCCGTGTTGCAGCCGCAGTGGAAGACGTAGTCGACGTCGGGCAGCCCGGAGAGATCGGCATCGCCCATCGAGAAGTAGGCCGTCTTCACGCCCTTCGCCTCGAGAGCGGCCTTGGCGTTCGCGTCGGTGAACCGCGCGGCGGCCCAGACCTCGTTGCGCTCGG
>CAUJGH010000613.1 GCA_963169575.1 Myxococcota bacterium
CGTCGTCGAACCGAACGGGACGCGCTCGATCGCGCGCATCCGGTTGGCGCGCGGCGGACTGCGGCTCAAGGAGATGATCCTCGCGAGCCCGCCGCGCATCGTGCTCGACGTCATCGCCGAAGACGGTGCGACGACGGCTTCGTCGAGCTCGGCGACGGCGAGCCGGCCGATCCAGAGCGCCGCGACGACGCCGAAGCCGACGGCTGCGCCCGTCGCGCCGAAGCCGGCGCCCGTCGCTCCGAAACCCACGCCCGTCGTCGCCGACGCCGCGCCCGCCCCGAAGCCGGCCCCCGCAAAGACCTCTCCGCCCGCGCCGCCCGCGCCGCAGACCCGCGTGCTCGCATCGACCGAGGATCCGAACGCGAAGACACCGAGCCCCGCGCCGTCGCCTGGCGCCGATGCGATCGCGCTCGCCGCAGCGAATGCTGCGGCCGACGGTGTCGCGAACGCGCCTGCCGCGAACGAATGGAACGACGGGGCTGATCCGAGCGGATCGGGCGGTGTCGCCGATCCGAGCGGCGCAGCGAGCGCGGCCGCGGCGCCTGACGCCCAGCCGTCCGAGCCTGCCGCGGCCGAGGCGCCGAAGGCCAGGCCGATGATGGTCAAGTCGAAGAAGTCCGACGAGGGCGGCGGTCTCATGACCTGGGCGCTCGCCGGGGTCGGGCTCGCCGTCGTCGCCTTCGTTGGGCTCGTGGTCGCGCGCCGCCGCGCCGCGAGCGCGGAGGGCGACGAATACGAAGACGCGGAGGAAGCGTCGGACGACGAAGACCAGGAAGATCGAGAGGAAGAGACCGAGGACGAAGACGAGGAAGAAGAGGAATCTTCGACCACCGCTTCGCGCAATCCCTTCGCCGAGCTGACCGGAGGCAGCGCCTCGCTCGCGGCCGGTACGACTCGCCCCGCCGCGAGTACGCCCCGGGTCGCCGAAAAACGAACGAACGAAGCGTCGGAGTCGCTGCTCTTCGACGACGCCGAGGAGAAGACGATGGAAGGCATGGAAGTCATTTCGCGCTCGCAGGCGAACGAGGGTCTCGGAGGAGCGATGCCGATGATGGGAGCCGGATCCGACGAGATCACGCAGATGTTCCGGGAGATGCAGCGCCGTGTCGCCGCGCTCGAGGGCCGGATCGACGAGCTCGTCGACGCGCGCGATCGACTCGAGCGTCAGGTCGCCGCACAGACCGAGGAGCTGCGCGTCCAGCGCGCGGCGATCGCCCGGACCCAGCGCGCGGTCCGCAACCTCGCACGGCCCGAAGAGGGCAACGACGACGAGCCGACCGAGCCGGCGCTGCGCGAGCCGAACTGAGACTCGCTTCGGCGATGGATTCGAGACGACGGACGGTCGGCCCGGCGCCGATCGTCCGTCGTCGCGTTTTCGGAGCCGGCTCGACCCCGGACTGCGCCCCGCGCCGGCGAGCGCGCCGCACTGCGTCCCGGGAGAGCCTGCCCGCCGCGGGCTGGTGCTAGGCCGCGAGCAGCATCGCGCCGAGCGCGCCGGCGTGGCCGCTGCGCGGCAAGACGATCGCTTCGAATCCCATCACCGTCGAAAAGAGCCGCACCGTCTCGACGATGCGCGGGTTCTCGTGGAGCGTCGAGCCGCCGTAGACGATGCGCTCGACTCCGGCGAGCTTCGCGCTCGCGTTCGCGATCAACGCGATGTTCTCCGCGACCAGCGTCATGATCGCCGCCGCGAGATCCTCGCGCCGGGGCACGAGCGCCGCCTCGTCCTCCGACTCGAGGGCGCGCGCCAGCTTCCCGAACGAAGCTGCCGTCGCCTCGCCGGCGATCGGGATCGCGTTCTTCGCGTAGATGTCCGAGATCAGCAGATCGATGTTCGCGCGGTTGCCGCGAGCGGCGAGGGCGGTCAGCTCGTCGTGGCTGCGGCAGCGCGTCAGGGCGAGGCCGAGCCCGAGCGCCGTGCCCCCGCCGAGCGCCGTCCCGCCGACGCGTTCGACGCGCTCGCCCTCGACGCGCAGCGCCGAGGTCCCCGTGCCGATCGAGACCAGCAGATAGGGCGCCGCGTTCGCGAGGCCCGAGAGGGCGAGCAGCTCATTGGCGCCGCGGCCCCAGGCTTCGAACTCGATGGGGTTCGCGGCGGGCCGCGCGATGTCGGCGAGGATCTCGGAACTCCCGCAGCCGGTGACCCCGATCCGGTCGGGGGCGAGTCGGGAGACCAGCCCGCCGATCCGCTCGGTCGAAGGGGAGCGCCAGGTCGCGAAATGGCGCTCGCCGCCCCGGTCCCGGACGCAGAGCTTGACCAGGGTCGCGCCCGAGTCGACTCCGACCGCCTCGGCGGAGCCGAGCGCTTCGTCGAACTCCCCGAACGCCGCGAACGTCCCTATCTCGGCTGCGGAGGCCAGCGTGCCATCGGACGCCGGACGCACCGAGCGGTCTGTCGACCCGTTTGCCGATCGCTTCACAGATTCGCCTCGAGATCCGGTCCGTTAGACTCTCGCCGCACCGGAAGGTCCCCCCGGAAGACCCCCGACGGAAGCCCGATGTATACCGCGTTCTATGGCCTGCGTGAGAAGCCCTTCGCGCTGAGCCCCGATCCCCGCTTCCTCTATCTCGCGGCGTCCCATCGCGAGGCGCTCGCCCATCTCCTCTACGGCATCGAGCAGGGCGAGGGCTTCATCTCGGTCACCGGCGAGGTCGGTACCGGCAAGACCACCCTCTGCCGAACCCTGCTCGAGCGCCTCGAAGGCGACATCGAGCTCGCCTTCCTCTTCAATCCGAGCCGAAGCGCTCTCGAGCTGCTCCAGTCGATCTGTGCCGAATTCGGCCTCCCCGCCGAAGGGCTCGCTCGCCGGAACCTGATGAGCCAGCTCAACAAATTCCTGCTCGAGCAGAAGGAGCGCGGCCGCCGCGTGCTGCTCATCATCGACGAGGCGCAGACCCTCTCCGAGAACACCCTCGAGCAGGTCCGCCTCCTCTCGAACCTCGAGACCAGCCGCGAGAAGCTCATCCAGATCCTGCTGCTCGGGCAGCCCGAGCTCGACCGCAAGCTCGACGAGCGGGGCCTGCGCCAGCTGCGACAACGCATCAGTGTCCGCTGGAAGCTCGAGCCCCTCTCCGCCGACGAGACCGTCGCTTACGTCCGCCACCGCATCGCCGTCGCCGCCGGAGAACCGAAGGACCTCTTCAGCGAGGTCGCCCTGCGAGACGTCCACCGCCGCACCGGCGGCATCCCCCGCCTCGTCAACCAGCTCTGCGACCGCGCGCTGCTCGCCGGCTATGCGACCCGCGCCGCCCAGATCGGCCCCGCCCTGATCCGCGCCGCCGCGCGCGAGATCCCCGACGTCCGCGATCCCGGCGACCGCGATCCCCGCCTCCCGCGCAACCTGCTCCCGACCTGGGTCAAGCGCCCCTGGATGTATTTCGCGCTGACGATCGTCGGTGTCGGCCTCGCCCTGATCGCCGGCCTCCTGCTCGGCCGCAGCACCCGCGGCCCCGGCGATCCCGACACGGCACGCCTGGCCGACACCGAAGCGAGACACACGGAGTCCGCAGGCAGCGCCGTTCCCGGCGCTCCCCCCGCCGTCGGCGCCCGCGGCCTCGGCGCCGATCCGAATGCGCCCCTCGGCCGTCTGATCGGCTATGTCGGCTCCGACGAAGCCGGCCGCTCCCTCGCCGAGCTCCGGGCCACCGACGGCCAGCTCGCCGCCGCCGGCGTGGGCCTCGCCGGAACGCCGGGCCTGCTCGATCCGCTCGCAGGTGGTGGTCCCGTTTTCGGCCGCAGCGCCGTCGCGCCCGGTGTCCTGCCGACGCTTCTCGTCGAACGCGCGAGCGAGGACGCCCTTGCCGAAAGCGAGCGGGCCTTCCTCGATCTCTACGACGTCCCCTACGCCGCCCTCGGTCCAGCCCCGGCGACCGCCTCCGCGCTCGCCGAACGCCTCGAAGCCCGCGGACTCGTCGCGACGGCGTTCGAAGGCGGCTCCTTCGAGCTGCTCCGCCGCCTCGACCATCCCGTTCTCATTCCGATCGCGGTCGATCCCGCCGCGGCGCGTGTTTCTCTTGGGGATGGGAACGATTCGAAAGCAGCCAGCGCGCCCGCCGAATCCGATCGCCGCTGGCTCGCGCTCACCGGCTTCGACGGGGATCGCGTCTGGCTCGCCGGACTCGTTCCCGGGCGCGTCGTCAGCGTCGCACTCTCCGAGCTCACGCCCCGCTGGCTCGAAGCCGGCGTCCTCGTCTGGAAGAACCACGAATCCCTCGCCCAGCGATTCGAACAGGGCAGTCGCCGCGAAAGCGTCGAATGGCTCCAGAACGCCCTCGCCGAGCTGCAGATCTACGAAGGCCCCGTCTCGGGCGAGTTCGACACCCCGACTGCAACCGCCCTTCGCGACTTCCAGAGCCAGATCGGCCTCGTCGAAGACGGCATCGTCGGCCCGCTCACCCAGATCGCGCTCTACGCCGAGCTCCCCCGCTACCCGGTTCCGCGTCTCTCCGC
>CAUJGH010000614.1 GCA_963169575.1 Myxococcota bacterium
CAGCCGACCGCGCTCTCCGTCGCGATGCGCGCGCGGCGCTTTGCGCCGGACGAGCGCGTCTTCGCCCTCGGCGCGATCGCGCTCCACGCGAGCGGCCAGCTCGCCGCCTTCTCGCTCTCGCGCGACGTTTCCGAGCCTTCCTACGGCTTCGCGCATCCCGCCTCCGATCGAAGCTCGACCCGCGCGCTGCTCGCCTCGATGACGGGCGCCGATCTGACGGTGCTCGTCGGCGGCGAAGGTCTGCCGCCGATCAGCTACGGCGTCGAACGCGTCTCGGCCGTGCGCGCCGACGGCGCCGACGTCGATCCCGTCGCGACCTTCACGATCACCGGCGGCCACTACACCCTGATGAACGCGCTCGCGAGCCCGCCCTGGATCGGGCGCGCGGCCGGCGCCCCGGGCCTCTTCCATCTCGCCCGGATTCCCTTCATGGATCTCGATCTCGAGGCCGAGCTCGCCGTCGATTTCCGCATCTGGGTCGGCGAGCGCGCCGACGTCGCTTCGGTGACGGACCGAGTCTTCGCCGGCGCGACGTCCGTCGGCGGCCGGGTCGACGATCCGGAGGCGCGCATCCACGTTTCGCGAGCCGAGGGCGGCGCCATGAGCGAGGTCGCCCCGGACGCGCAGGGGCGTTATGCACTCCGCCTGCCCCCGGGCCGCTATCGCGCGGAGGCCCGCGGCTCGGCCGATCGATTCGCCTCGGCCGATTTCGAAGTTCCGCTGGGCGCGGACGATTCGAAGCCCATCGCGCTCCCCGACCTCGCTCTCGGCGGGCTGGGCTGGGTCGCGCTCCCGGACGATTTCGTCGGGCGGATCGTCTTCCTGCGCGCGGACGGTTCGGGGCCCGTGCGTTTCGGAGAATCCCGCCTCGGCTTCCAGTCGGGCGATCAGGCGATCGCTTCGGGCCTCGAGGCGGATTTCGTCAACGTCGCGGGCGCCAGCGAGGGCGCGCCGCGCCGCATTCCGATCCCGCCCGGCGCCTATCGCGCGGTCGCCAACCGCGGCGCCGAATACGCCGCCCATGAATCGCCGATCGAGGTCCGCGCCGGCGAGACGACGAAGCTCGCGATCGCGCCGCTGCCCCGCCTCGCTCCGACCCCGGGCTGGCTGGCCGCCGATCTCCACGTCCACAGCGGACGCAGCTTCGATTCGAGCCTGCCCGAGTCCCGCCAGATCGAAGCCTTCGCGGCGAGCGGGGCCGAAGTCCTCGTCTCGACCGAGCACGACCGCATCTTCGATCCGCGCGAGACGATCGCCGCCGCCGGGCTCTCGGGCGAAATCGTCGGCGTGACGGGCAGCGAGATGACGAGCGCCTGGGCCGGAGGCGAGTCGCCCTTCACGGCGGGGCATCTCAACGTCTTCCCGCTGGAGCGGGAGCCGAACGCCTGGGGCCGCGGCGCGATCCCGCTCGAGGGGCGGCGCCTGCGCGACGTCTTTGCCGAGCTGCATGCCCGGGCGAAGCCGCCCTTCATCCAGATGAACCATCCGCGGCCGCATCCGAACGGCGATGACGTCGACGCGTACTTCAATCATCTCGCGGTCGCCGGCGAACCCCTCGATCCGGCGCGGCCCCTCGGCGAATGGCCGAACTCGGTCTTGATCGAGCGGAGCCCCGCCCATGGCTTTCGGGATCTCGACGTCGACGCGATGGAGCTCCTCAATGCCGAGGACATGCTCCGCTTCCGCCGGACCCGGGCCGATTGGCTCTCGTTCCTGCTCCAGGGCGAGCGGATCGTCGGCACGGCCAACAGCGACTCCCACCGCCTCGGCCACCTCGTCGGCCTGCCGCGGACCTATGTCCGCGTCGAAGACGATCGCGTGCGCGAGTTCGACGAGAGCGCCTTCGTCGACGCCCTGCGCGCAGGCCGCGCCTACGGCTCGACGGGTCCCCTGCTGAACGCCCGGCTCGGCCTCGCCGAGATCGGTGAGATCCATGCGGGCTCGAAGGGGGTCCTCGAGATCACCGTCGCGGCCGCCGACTGGGTCCCGATCGCCGAGTGGCGCGCCTACGTCGACGGCGAGCTGGTCCACCGCGCGCCGATCGCCCGCGGCGAGTCCGCCGCCCTGCCCCTCGCCTTCGAGCGGGATGCCTTCGTCACGGTCGAGGTCGAAGGGCCGGCCGAGGGCCTCTACCGGGACGTGCTCCCCGGCTTCGTGCCCTTCGCGTTCTCGAATCCGATCTTCGTCGATGTCGACGGCAACGGGCGCTACGACGCGCCCGGCTTGCCGGAGATCCTGCCGAAGACGATCACGACGCCGGACGAACCCGACTGAGCCGCGCCGGGCGCGGAGACCGCGCCTGCTCGCAGCGCTGCGCTCAGTCGACGCCCACGACGAACGAGACGCTCGTCGTGCCCGAACCGCCGATGTTCAGCGTCTGGAAGTTCTTCGCGCCCTCGACCTGATAGGCCCCGGCCTCGCCGGTGACCTGCAGAGCCGCGTCGAGCACCTGCCGGCAGCCCGTCGCGCCGACGGGATGACCCGCGCCGATGAGGCCGCCGCTCGGATTGCTCGGATGCTTGCCGCCGATCTCGAGCCAGCCCGCCTCGACGGCCTTCCAGGACTCGCCGGGGGCGGTGATCCCGAAATGGTCGATCGCCATGTACTCGGAGGTCGTGAAGCAGTCGTGGGTCTCGATGCCGTCGATGCCCTCGACGCTGCCAATGCCCGCGCGCTTCATCGCGCTCGT
>CAUJGH010000615.1 GCA_963169575.1 Myxococcota bacterium
GTCGGCGACGAGAAGGTGCTCGATGCGGGTCTCGCGCGGCTGCGCGAGGCGGGGGTCACCGACTTCATCGCCGCGCTCCTGCCGGTCGACGCCGGAGCGGATCAGCGAACGCTCGACTATCTGCAGAGTCGGCTCTAAGCAGGCTGCAGGGTCGGCTCTGAGCCGTGCGGTGCCGCTTCATGATTCGGAGCGGCGCCCCACGAACGGCGCCGGCTCGCCGAAGCGCTCGCCGAATACCAGCTCGCCGAGCGGCTTTCGCTGGCGCGGCGCGCGGTCGCGATCCCGATGGCTCTCCGGCAGCCGATCGGGATCGCCCCGATGGCCGATCGCCCAGCCCGTCCACGCCTCGCAGTCCTCCGGAATCGCGTAGAACGCCCGCGCCCGCTCCGGATCGATCCCGATCATCTGATGCACCGCGAGGCCGCGCGACGTCGCTTCGATCGAGAGGTTGCCGGCGGCGAGGCCGAGATCGTGGACCGCCGCACGATTCTCCTTGCCGTTGCGTTCGAACCGGAGGCTCACGATGCCGAGCGCGAGCACCGGCGCCGCCTTCGCCCAGACCTGGTTGGTGGGGACGAGACAAGAGAGCAGATCCTCGAATGCCGGCCCGTCCTCGCGCCGCGCCACGATGAAGCGCCAGGGCTGCTCGTTGTAGGAAGAGGGCGCCCAGCGCGCCGCTTCGAAGAGCGAGCGCAGATCCGCCTCCGAGACCGGGCGATCGGCGAAGGCGTAGGGGCTCCAGCGTTCGGCGAGGAGCGGGTGGATCGGGTGGTCGGTCGCAGCGGATTTGACGCTCATCGCCGGTCCTCCGTCGTCGTCCGGGGGGTGGGCCGCACCCGCGGCATCCGCGGCCTAATGCGCGATCAACAGCCGCAGTCGATTCCCGACCCGCTCGGCGTAGTCGGCGATGTCGGCGATCCAGAGCAGGATCTGATGCCAGTAGACCGTCGTGACGCCGAGCTCCGACTCGAGCCCGAAGAGCGTGCGACACGCCGCATCCAGCAGGTCGTCCGTCTCCGCCTCGATGCGGGCGAGCTCGGAGAGCATCTGCTCGACCCGCGCGACCTCGCGCTCGCCGAAGCCCGTCTCGACGAGCTCGTCGAGCTCGTCGATCACGCGCTTGCCCTGCTCGCAGGCGACGAGCGAACGCCGAGCGAGCGCGCGCACGGGTTCGACCATCGTCGGCGGGAGCCGCATGCCCCGCTGGTCGGCGAGCTCGGCGATGTCCTGCACGACGTCGGCGATCGAATCCTGGTTGTCGAGGATGTCGAGCAGATCCCGGCGCTCCATCGCCATCATGAGCCGCCGCGGCATGTGGCTACGGATCTCGTTCTTGATCGCGTCGGCGGCATGCTCGAGGGAGTCGATCTCGACGCGCGTGGCTCGAATCGCCGCGAGATCGCCCGTGGCCATCGCCTCGACGAGGGGGATGATCCTCTGTGCACAGCCGACCGCCGCCGTCATGTGTTGCTGCATGGGCCGAATCGGAGAGCGCCCGACGAGCTTGTCGATCCACGGCATGTTGCGGCTCCCTGGGCCTAACTGAGAAGGCCCTTGTAGAAATAGAAGAAGAAGATGGAGAGTGCCGCAGCGATCGGAAGCGTGGCAATCCACGACGCGACGATCTGGCCCACGACGCGCAGGTCGATCGCGCCGATGCCGCGCGCCATGCCGACGCCGAGCACGGCACCGACGAGGGTATGCGTCGTCGAGACGGGGATTCCGAGCCGCGAGGCGAGCACGATGGTCGTCGCCGTCGCCAGCTCGGCGGCGAATCCGCGGCTGGGCGTCAGCTCGGTGATGCGCTTGCCGACGGTCTCCATGACCTTGTAGCCCCAGGTCGCGAGGCCGACGACGATGCCGAGACCGCCGACCGCCAGCATCCAGGGATGGACGGAGGCCTTGCTGGCGACCGCTGCGCCCTCGCGTACCGCGGAGGCGATCGCGGCGAGCGGGCCGATCGCATTGGCGACATCGTTCGAGCCATGGGCGAAGGCGACTGCGCAGGCCGTCAGGATCTGGAGCACGACGAAGACGCGCTCGGTCTGGCTGAAGCGCTGATCTTCGTCCTTCTTGCCCTCTGTCGCGCGGCGCAGCAGCAGGTGGCCCAACCCCGCTCCGACGGTGCCGAGTCCCGTCGCGGCGAACAGGGACTGGGACACCGTCAGGTCGAGGTCGATCTGCTTGAGCCCCTTGAAGAGCGTGACCAGACCGATCACGAAGAACACATAGAAGAAGAAGTACGGGCCGACCTTGCGCACCTGCGCGAGCGGATTCTCCCGGTTGAGGATGAGCGCGCGCGTCACGCCGAAGATGAAATACGCGAGCACGCCGGCCATCAAGGGCGAGGTCAACCAGCTGATCACGATCTGGCCGACCTTCTCCCAGCGGATTGCATCCGCTCCCACGCCGACTGCGCCGAAGCCGACGATCGATCCGACGATGGTATGCGTCGTCGAGATGGGAAGCCCGAGGCGGGTGGCGCCCAGCAGCAGCGTGCCCGACGACGTCAGGGCCGCCAGCATTCCCCAGACGAGGTAGTCGTTCGAGATCTGCGACATGTCGAGCATGCCGTCCCGAACGGTTTCCGTGACGTGGCCGCCGGCGAGGAAGGCGCCCGAGAATTCGAGCACGCCCGCGACCAGGATCGCCCCGCGGACCGTGAGCGCACCGGATCCGACGCTGGTTCCCATCGCGTTGGCGACGTCGTTGGCGCCCGTCGCCCAGGCCATGTAGAGCGCGAGCGCGATGGCGATCCAGAGCGGGATCGGAATGTCGACGAGCATCGGGGGGCTCCGCGTTCGATGACCGGCCCCTGTTTAACCCTTCGCGCCGCGAGAAGCCATGGGCGCGGGCCGGGGCCCATTGGAGCTCCCGTGCTCGGATCGCGCGCTATCGATGCGCGGCGAGATGTTCGAGCAGCAGGGAGTTCAGCGCTCCCGCATGCGTTTCCGGCAGCCAATGGGGCCCGTCCTCGATCACGACGAAGCGGTAGGGGGCATCGACGTACTCGGCGGTCCACTCGGCGCCGTCGCGGCCGAGGGCGGGATCTCCGGTGCTCCAGACGAAGAGTGTCGGGACCTGGATCCGGGCGGCGTGCTGGCCGAAGAAATCGTAGGCGCGGTACCAGTCGAGTCCGGCCCGCATCGCGCCGGGCTCGCTCAGCACGCGGACGTGGTCTTCGACGTCGTGGCCTGCGAGGCCCGATGCGCCGAAGGCCATGCGCAGGAACGCTTCGCCCATCGCGTCTTCGGCGCCGGGCTGCTTGAAGCCCGAGATGTAGGTCGAGCGTTCGGGCTGGTCGGTGCCGCTCGCGGGATCGAGCGCGCGGGCGAAGGCGTTCGGATGCGGAACGGAGACGATCGTCAGCGAGCGCAATCTGTCCGGATGGCGAGCGGCGACGTGCCAGGCGACGATCGCGCCCCAGTCGTGGCCGACGAGATGGAAGCGCTCAGCGCCGAGCGCGTCGGCCATGCCGAGCACGTCGGCGACGAGATGATCGATGTGATAGGCGGAGACGCCATCAGGCCGGGCGCCGGGGGAGTAGCCGCGCTGATCGGGGGCGACGGCGCGGATGCCCGCGGCACCGAGCGCGGCGAGCTGCGCCTTCCATTCGGCGGAGGATTGCGGGAAGCCGTGGAGGAGCAGGGCGAGAGGGCCCGCTTTCGGCCCGGCCTCGCGGGCGCGGAACACGAAAGGGCCGACGGGGATCTCGAGCGGATACATCGAACGACTTCTCCTTGGCGCCGAGCTCAATGCTGAGACACACATTCGAAGCAGGGGGCATCCGAAGCGGAGGCGCATGCGGTCCGTTCGCAGACGCCGAGAGGGCCCGACGGCAGAACGCATTGATGCCCCGCTTCGACGCAGATTTCCGACGGCGACTCGGCGATCAGGCTCGAGTCACAGCCCGCTGCCGACAGGGCGATCGCCAATGGCAGTCCTCGCCGGAGGCGACGGGAGAACGAGATCCAGGCGATCAGCGCGGCGTCTTCGTTCGGATGGCGCGACTGGTTCGGAATCCTCATGTCATCTCGAACGCATCGGATTCGTCCCGCCATGTGGGAAATGCGCGCGCATGCCGCCATCCGCGACGAGCGTCTGGCCCGACATGAACGACGACATCTTCGAGACGAGGAAGACGAGCGGGCCCGCGATCTCTTCGGGCTCGCCCCAGCGCCCGAGCGGGAGACCGTCGCCGCGCACGACGGCGTCGGGATCGTCGACGCCGCGGGAAGCGAAGCCGGCGACGACGCGCGGCGTCCTGATGCAATCGGGAGCGACGGCGTTCGCGCGGATGCCGTACTGGCCCCACTCGTCGGCCATCGAACGCGCGAGCGCCATGACGCCAGCCTTGGCGGCGCCGTAGGCGGCGTGGTTCGGGGCGCCGTAGAGGCCGCTGACGGAGGCGACCATCGCGATGCGGCCGGCGACGCGGCCCTCGATGAAGCGCCGCGCGGCGGCCTGGCCGACGAAGAGATGATGGTTCAGGTTGCGCTGCAGGTCGTGGTTCCAGGTCGCGAAGTCGTAGTCGAGTAGCGGCGACCAGGCGGCGAAGCCGACGATGTTGACGACGGCCTCGAGCCCGTCGAGAGCGGCATGCGCGGCGCCGACGACGCGCTCGGCGCCCGCCGGATCGAGGACATCGCCGCCCAGCGAGACGGCCTTGCCGCCTTCGCCGCGGATCTCCGCCGCGACCTTCTCGGCTGCGGCCCCGTCGAGATCGGCGACGGCGACGTTGGCGCCGGCCTGGCCCAGCATCCGGGCCGCGGCGCGGCCGATGCCGGAGGCGCCTCCGACGACGAGGGCAGGGGTTCCGGCAAGTCCGAGCAGGTCGAGCATGGAAGCGATTCCTCGAGCAGGCTCGATCGGGCCCGCAGGCCCGAATCGTGCGGTTGCTTCGAGATTCGCATCCCGGCCGCATCCGGCGCAACCGAGGGCGTCCCTCCGATTCAGCGCGGCCGTTCGGCGGCCCAGGCGATCGGCCGAACGTCGGCGGGCGGCCCCCTTTCGGAGCGCCGCCCGCCTCTCGACTCGATCCTGGTCTGGGCGCCTAATCCTGTTCGATCGCCTCGATCTCCTCCTTCGAGAAGGTCCGCGGCGTCGGCATCGGTCGCGGCGCGCTCTTGCGCGTCACGGCCATCGCCGATCCGCTCGGCTCCACCGGGCCGAATCCGGGCGGCTGCGTCCGATGGCGGGTCGCCGCCTCGTAGGCCGCGCCGATCTCGAACAGCTTCGCCTCGCTGAACGGAAGCCCGAGGAAATCGATGCCCACGGGCAGGCTGGCCGGGATCGGCGGAAGCAGGCTGCCGTCCGCCGCGCGGTCGTAGACGACCGTGGTGAACCCGGCCGGGACCGTCAGCGCCGGGAAGCCCCGGCTGTTGATGTAGGTCCAGAGACCGGAGCTGCGATCGTTCACGGTCGGCTCCTGCCGCGCCGTGAGGATCGCCGGCGGGATGTTGCCCGTCGGGTAGACGACGGCATCGAGCTCCAGCTCGCCGAAGCATTGGAAGACGACGGTCTGGAGCGTGAAGCGCGTCTGGAGCGTCGACCCCGTCGCAAGCGTCCGCGCAGTATCGGCATTGACGAGGCTCGCCCGCCGATTCGGCATCGCCGGATCTTCCCAGAAATTCGCCTTCTCGATGAGGTCGGTCAGCGTGCGAATCTCCGCATCACCGCGCTCGGCGAGATAGACGTTCCAGTTGTATCGCCCGCCGCCCGTATCGCCCGGCGACGAGCCGAGATTGCGGATGCTCGGTTGCCCCGCGGCATTCTTCGGGACCGCGAGGGGATTGAAGAAGAGCTCGACGAGGGTCGTGATGTGATCCGAAGTCGGCGCGCCGGTCGCGTCGATGGGGAACGTCGCGGGGAACTGGCCGATGAACAGCTTGTTGCGCCAGACCGGGGAGTATTTGTCGACGCAGCCCTGGAAGAGCGCGCCGCTCGGCCCCGGATCGACGATCTCCGCGCCCAGCGACTTCAACGTCGCGATCGCGTCTTCGGTAATCTTGTCCACCTG
>CAUJGH010000616.1 GCA_963169575.1 Myxococcota bacterium
ACCTGGCACGGCCTCCGCGCGCGCGGAGCGCGTTCGATCAGACGAGCTGTTTGAAGCCGTATAGCTTCGCCGCATTCTGGTGGAGCACCTTCGCGACCTTCTTCTCGTCCATCTTGCCCATCACGCGATTGACGTAGTCGCGCGGATGGGTCGAGAAGCCGCCCGTCGGTCCGGGATACATGCAGGTCGGATGCGGGAAATCGGTCTCCCACATCAGGTTGTCGCCGATCACGTCCATCGCCCCCGGCAGCGCCTTGTCCTCGAACCAGAAGCAGGCGTAGATCTGGCGATTGAAGTACTCGCTCGGCAGCAGCTTGTACTCCGGATGCTCCTTCCAGACCTGGCCGTTCTGCCACTGCCAGTCGCAGCCCTCGATGAACGACGGAATCCAGCCGACGGCGCTCTCGACGGAGACGAAGTTCAGCTTCGGGAAGCGGTGACAGACGCCGGAGAAGATCAGGTCGGCGATGCAGTTCATGTTCATCATGAACACGCCGGACGAAACCCGCGCGAACGAAGCCTTCGGACCCATCTTGCACGGATCCTGGACGATGTCGGAGAGGTCGCCAGCGCCGATGTGGAAGCTCAGCGAGAGACCGGTTTCGGACACGGCGGCCCAGAAGGGATCCCAATGGCGATCCCCGACGCGGGGATGACCGAATGCCTGGGGCTCGGAGCAGGCGAGGATCGATTTATGGCCGGTCTTCGCGCAACGCTGGACTTCCTTGACGCATTCGTTCACGTCCCAGAACGGCATCGCGGCAACCGGCGCGAGCCGATCCGGCGCGGCGCTGCACCAGTCGACGAGGAAGTCGTTGTACGCGCGGACGCATTCGAGCATCAACTGCGGATCCTTCAGCTTCAGGAAGCCGCCCGAGCCGAAGCCGCCGACGTTCGGATAGAGGATCGCGCCCCAGATGCCCTCTTCGTCCATGTAGTCGAGGCGGGCCTGCGCGTCCCAGGAGCTCTTCGGGATGTCGTGAAAGCCGTTGCGGAACTCGGGATAGGAGCCCTCGAAGCCGGCCGCGGTCGTGAACCCCGGGCCACCGATCATCTGATCGCCGATGACCCAGAGATCGCGGCCGTCGATGTGCTTCACGTGGGGGACCTGATCGCCCCATTTCTTCGAGACGCGGTCGGTCCAGACGGTCGGCGGCTCGGTGATGTGGGTATCGACGTCGATCGGCTTCATGCGATCGAAGAGGCTGTCGGCGAGGCGAAGGTCCGGCGCGGCCATGGCAATGACTCCCTTTCGGGTTCGAGTTGGGGTTCGGAGGCGAGGGACGCGACTCCGATCGCGGCGCGGGCGTGCCGGCGATGGAACGCGTCGATTTCGAGCTAGACCCTACCCTGCGACCGCCGGGAGCGCACGCGCCCGGGCGGCGCCCGGACGCGTCCGCCGAACGCCTGCGCCCGATCTGCGTATACTCGGCGCCAGTCCGGTGCCGCAGCGCCGGGGTCGAGCCGCCGTGACCGTGGACGCGCCAGACCCGCTGCGGCGCGGCATTCGACAGGACGCCGTCCAGAAGGCGCAGTCCAACACGGGGAGGTCGAGCGTGGCGAGCGAGCAATACCGGAAGCTGATGAGCCTGATGCCGGGCGGGAACGTGGACCACATGGATCCCGTCGACGTCGTGCGGTCCAAGATGCACGCCATCCACCCGACGAGCGCGAGCCCCGGCACCTCGGTCGAGACGATCGACCTCGACGGCCTCGAGGCCGCCTGGATCTCGACCGCCGAGAACCGCACGAGCGATCGCGTCGTCGTCCACGTCCACGGCGGCGCCTTCGTCTCGACGATCGTCCAGCACTATCTCGACTACGGCGAGCACCTCTCCCGCCATCTCTCCGCCCGCGTCCTCTGCTTCCAGTACCGCTGGGCGCCCGAGCATCCCTATCCGGCTGCCCTCGACGACACGATCAAGGCCTGGCGCGCCCTGCAGGCCCTCGGCGTCCGACCCGAGCGGACGGCCTTCCTCGGCGACTCGTGTGGCGGGGGCATCGCGCTCGCGGCTGCATGCCGCCTGCGCGATCTCGGCGAGCCCCTGCCCGCCTGCATCGTCGGCTTGACCCCGTGGCTCGACGGCGAGCAGACCGGCGATGCGGCGCTCGAGTCCCGGGGCCGGGATCCCTTCGTCTCACCGCTCTGGATCCGCGCCCGCTTCCGCGACTACGCGGGCGCGCGAGGCGATCTCCGGGATCCGCTCATCTCGCCGCTCTACGCGAACCTCGCGGGCCTGCCGCCGATCTATCTCGCGGTCGGCCAGATCGATACGACCGCCGACGACTCGACCCGCCTGCTCCTGCGCGCGGGGCGCGACGGCGCGAGCGTGACGGTCGATCTGGTCAGCGAGATGGTCCACGGATACGTCGGCCTCTGCGGCCAGTTCCCCGAAGCGACCGACGCGATGCAGCGGATGGGCGACTGGGTCAAGCGGCGGATTCCGTGAGGCCGGAAGCGGCCAGCGGACTCCGTTCGACGCGATCGAAGCAAAAGGCCCGGCCACCTTGCGGTGACCGGGCCTTCTTTTTCACTTCTTCACTTCGTTCGCGCTTCGCGCGGATTCGGAGCTGGTCCCGAAGATCCGCTGCCCGGATGAACCGAGCGTCTCTCGCTGCTTCTCCGTTTCGGATCAGGCGTGTCGGCGCAGGACGCTGCCCGCGACGACCGTGCCGAGGCCGAAGACCAGCGCCGCGCTCGGCTCCGGGATCGGATTCGTCGGCCGGGGGCCGTTGTAGACCTGGTCCTGGACATTGCGGAACTCGGCTACGTAGGCGCCGGTCGTGCCGGTGAACTGGGTCTGCATGATGCGGTCGAAGATGCTGCGCGCGCCGGCCGAGAGGCTGGAGCGGAGGACCATGTTGCCGCCGTAGATGCCCTGCCAGATCGCCGCCTGTACACCGGTGATGGCCTGGGCGCGGGTGACGTTGCCCGTCGCGAGGGCCGCGATGTCGGCGCCGTAGGTCTCCATCACGTGGCCGGCCCACGCGAAGTTCCGGGCGCTCTCGCCGGAGGGCGCGACGCCGGTATCCGCGTCGAGGAGGCCGCGGGTGTCGTACTGGCCGACCCCGATGTGGGTGTACACGTCCACGCAGAACGACGGGACATGGCTCGCCACGTTCTCGATGCTGACATCGAGCTGGGCGGTCCAGACGCGCGTGCCGCTCGTGAGCCGGATCTGCTCACCGAGCTCGTAGCTGTGGACGGTAAAGCCAGCGGCCTGGGAGGAACTGGCTCCCAACAGGACGGCGGCCAAGACGATAAAAGGAGAAAGGAACGAAGCGCGGTACGTCATGGGCTCTTTGTGATGCACGCTACATGCCAACGAATCCGAGATTCAACGTGAATGACGATTTTCGTGAGCTTGATCCGGTAATTACGACATTCTTATCAGATCGATCGTCGGTTTTTGAGCGCGGGATTCGACCCGCGAGGGAGGAAGTTTTTTTCCCATTACTGCCCTTTTTCCACCCGCTCGATCCGCTCGCCTGGGTTTTCCTTCCCTCGGCAGAATCGCCCCCCCCTCAGACCTCCTCAGGCCCCATGACGCGCGAGGAGCGCCGCGAGCGAGTGGGTCGTCCCGTTCTCCCGCCACATCTCGATCGCCGCCGGGACGACCCCGGCCCGCACCATCCGATCCCCGAGCTTGATCATGATCCCGCAGAAGCGCATCAGCCCGAAGATCTCCCAGTAGTCGATCGTTTCGCGGACCCGGCGCCCGCTCGCCTGCTCCCAGATCCCGACCATCGCTTCGCGGGTCGGGAAGCCCGGCATCCGCTCGGCCCCGAGATCGTCGAACGAGGTCCGGTCGAACATGACCCACCAGCCGATGTCGGCCTCCGGCGGACACAACGACACCGCCTCCCAATCGCAGACCGCGACCGGCCGATAGTCGTGCCAGATGACGTTGCCGAGGCGACTGTCGCCCCAGGAGATGCCGCACGGCGCCTGCCCCTCGCCCGGCGCGTTCGCATCGAGCCAATCGAGGCTCCGCATCAGGACGGGATGTTCCCGGCCGGCGAGCTCGTTCGTCGCGTAGCGCCGATAGAGCGCGAGCTGATCGGCGAGGGTCGGCGCGCCCTTTCCCTGCCCATCGAGCCAGCCGAGGCCGAGCGCCTGCCAGTCGACGCACGCGAGCTTCGCCATGATCTCGACGCCTTCGCGCACCATCCGCTCGCGCTCCGCCGGAGTCGCCTCGTCGACGAGAAAGCCGGCCTGCGAATAACGCGGCACGTCCGCCGGTACGACGCCCTCGATGAACTCCATCACGAAGAAGGGGCGCCCGATCACGCGGGCGTCGCCCTCGTACGCCACCAGCTCGGGCATCGGCAGGATGCCCGCGTCGGCGACCGCCGACATGATCCGGTACTGGACCTCGACCGAGACCTCGCAGCCCGGCGCCTGGACCGGGAAGAGCCCGCCATCCGGCGGCTCGATCCGGG
>CAUJGH010000617.1 GCA_963169575.1 Myxococcota bacterium
TGGATCCGCCCCTCGTAACAACGCTTCAACCACCCCGTGATCCCCACCCGCTCCGGGAAGACCCGCCTCGCCAGGATCTCCCGAAGCCCGAGCGGTCCCGTCGTGATCCCCAGCGCCTGCGCGGGCGTACCTCGGGGCCGATTCTCGGACCGATCCTTCATGTAGTTCCTCCACACCGTCCAGATCGCCAGCCGGTACAGCGCGGATTGCCGCCGCTTCGAGAACGCGATCGTCTCCCGCTTGTGGTTCGCACTCGAGTGCCGGATCAGCAGGTCCGAGAAGTTCGCTGCGAAGAGCGGGTTGCTCATCGTCCGGGCCGCCTTCGAGCTCGTCCGCGCGTGGAGAAAGACGCGATCGGGAAGGCGCGACAAGGCCCATGGATAGGCCTGATGCTCGTCCGAGCGCAGCTCCACCTTTCCGCCCGGCGGAACGACTCTCCGCAGCAGCTCCTCGACCGAGCGGCGAGTCGCCTGCGGATCGGGCTTGCCGTACCGCCGCTCGAGGAGCGCCCGTTTCGCGGCCTGCGCGGGCCGCATCGTCCCGCTGCGACGAAGCTCCGCGTCGCTGAAGCCGTAGACGAACAAGCTGGGGCCGACGACCAGGTTCAGGTCCATGGGCCAGTACTGGCTGTGTTCGAAGCTCCGGAAGCCGTCGAGGACGAGGGGCTCTCTCGGACACGACTTCGGTCTCGACTGCTCGTGGAAGAGCAGGCAGTGTCGGCCGAGGCGGTCGCTGATGCGGCGCACGGTGGAGTGGGAGACGCCCCGGGCCCGGGCGATCTGTCGGAAGCCGGCGCAGCTGACGAGCTGATGGAAGACGTCGGGCAGGAGGTCGGAACGGCGCAGCCAGTAGGCCGGCGAGAAGGTGGAGGAGGAGAATCCTCGTCGGCAGCGTGAACACTGGTACTTCTGGACGCGGTGGGGACTGCGACTTCGCCAGTAGAAGCCCTTCTTGATGAAGCGCCAAGCAGCGGGATTCGCTCGGGAATCGCAGTCGTGATGAGGGCAGAAGGGCGGACGTCGGTCGGGTGTGGTGGCGAGCATGCCCGCCACCTAGCACGGAGCGTGCCGGGTGAAATTGGCGGTCCACGTCTCTTCGCCTGAAGCGGCGTCACTTTCGCGCGACGGCGCATATCCACCGAACTCGCATCCGGTCCCCGGTTTCCACCGCTCGAGACCCGACGCGCCCGCCGCCCGTCTCCGATCGGATTCGCGCTGCGGCCGTCGCTGCTGGAGAGCGCGCCATGCAAGCCGTTGCCCGGATGTCCGGCTCCTTCTTCTTCGCGAGCGGAGTGACCTGTCTGCTCTTCTGGTTGATGCAGGTCCTGATCGTCGTCGAGGCACGGACCCCGGACGACGTCGTCCCGCTCACTACGCTCGGTTTCGTTCGCGTGCGGATCGAGGACAAGCGGGAGATCGAGAAATTCGTTCCGCGACCCACGATCCGGACGGTCGAGGCGGCCCCGCTGATCGACGGGCCGCTTGCGACCACGGGCGAAGCATCGGGGATCGACGTGCGCGGAACCTTCGAATCGACCGAAGCGACGAAGGGGAACGAGGGGCTCGAATCCATCGGGACCGTCGACGGCGAAGCGATGCCCTTCCTTCGGATCCAGCCCGAGTTTCCCGAGCAGGCGCTCGCGCGCGGGATCGAGGGGCGGGTCCTGATCGAGTTCGACGTCTCCGAGGCCGGGACGGTCGAGAATGCGCGCGTCGTCGCCTTCGAGCCGTCGCCCGTCTTCAACGCCGCGGCGCTCCGGGCGGTTCGGCAATGGCGCTACAACCCGAAGATCGTGAATGGGCGGACGGTCCGGCAGACGGGGCTGCGCATCGCGATCCCGTTCCGGCGAGACGACGCGTCGAGCGGCGGGTAGACGGCGAGCGAAGATGCGAACCTCGGGCCGTCGCGTCGACGAGCGGTCGGTGCCGAGGAGAAGAGCGGATGTACACGGTGATTTCCTTCCTGACCCGGCGTGCCGACCTCGATCAGGCCGCGTTCGCGGACTACTACGAGCATCGGCATGTCCCGCTGATTCGCGAGCTCGTGGGACTGCCGCCCGTCTACAGGCGCCGCTACCTGAGGTCGGAGGCAGCGCTCGCTCCGGAGAACGGGGCGATCGATTTCGATGCGGTGACCGAGGTCGGCTTTCCGGATCGGGCGGCGTTTCTCGCCTGGATGGCAGCGGTCTCGGCGCCGGAGGTCGGAGAGCGGATTGCCGCGGACGAAGCGGCCTTCCTCGACCGTTCGAAGATGCGGCCCTACGTCGTCGAGGAGTAGAGCGCGGCCGGTTGGCCCGACCGCGAGCCTCGCCTGGCCAGGACCTCAGGGCTCGAGCACGACCTTGAGCGACGGCGTCTCCGATTCGACCAGCGCGAACGCTTCGCGGGCGGCTTCGAGCGGGAAGCGGTGGCTGATGACGGCGCGGGCGATCTCGGGGCGCCGGGCGAGCAGGCTCGCGGCGGCGTCGGCGTCGCGGCCGGTGGAGTGGTGGCCGTAATAGGTGCCCCAGATCATCGTCAGCTCCTTCGCGACGAAGGGGAGCACCTTCAATTTCTTGAACTCGGTGTAGTAGCCGGCGACCATCAGCACGGTCCCGCCGGGCCGGCAGCGCTCGGCGGCGGCGGCGATCGATTCCTCCGATCCGTCGGCTTCGATCACGATGTCGTAGAGGCCTTCGGGCCGGATGCCGAGGCCCATGCGCTCGGCGGCTTCGAGGGCGTGGGGCGCGCGTTCGTCGAGGTCGACGACGCAGCCACGCTGGCGGGCCGCGGCGCCGCCGAGCAGGCCGAAGCCCGTCCGGTTCGCGCCGACGACACAGACGCGGTGGCGCCCATCGAGACGGGCGAGATCGAGGGCATGGAGATGGACGGCGAGCGGCTCGATCAGGCAGGCCGAGCCGACCTCGAGGCCCGAAGGCAGGGGCACGATCCCGCGCGCGGGGACGAGCACTTCCTCGGCCATGCCGCCGTTGCGGCCGATGCCGAGGACCATCGCGTGGCCCTTCGCGCAAAAATGATAGTCGCTGCGCAGGCAGGCCTCGCAGCGGCCG
>CAUJGH010000618.1 GCA_963169575.1 Myxococcota bacterium
GCGACCTTCGCCTCGGGGAGCCGGAATCGTTCGTCTTCGATCTGCGGGAAGTCCCAGCGACAGGGGACGTCGCGGAGCTCGCCTTCGAGGCTCCATGTGAAGCCGTGGAAGGGACAGCGGATCCGCTCGAGGCGGCCGGCGCCGTCGCGCAGGCGGGTGCCGCGATGGAGGCAGGCGTTGTAGTAGGCGCGCAGCTCGCCCTGCTGCGTGCGCAGGACGACGACCGAATCGTCGGCCAGGTCGTAGACGAAGCTGTCGCCGGGCAAGGCGACGTCTTCGACGCGGCCGGCGATCTGCCAGACCCGGCGCCAGAGGCCCTCGACCTCGCGCCGATGCTGCTCGGGCGAGAGGTAGACGTCGATCGGGAGGTCGTCCGCGCCGAGCGGCGCCGAGACGCTCTCGCGCAGGACCGCCGGCGGCGGGGCGGTGTCCCCGTCGAGAATGTCCTGATAGGAAGGCCCCGGGCAGCGTCCGTCCATCTCATTCCCCTGGTCTGCGCCACGGCTTGCCCGCGCCGCGCCGCGGTGAGCGCGCCCGCTCAACCGATCGCGAAGCCCTCGTAGCCCTCCTCGACGATCTCACGGCACCTCGCGACGTAGGCGGGGAACCCGACATAGGGCATGAAGACCCGCGGCTTGCCCGGCACGTTCGCCCCCAGATACCAGGAGCTGCAGGAAGGGAAGAGCGTGTGGTCGCCGACGGCGTTGACGTGCGCGACCCAGGCGTCCTCGGCTTCGGGCGTCGCCTCGATGGCGCCGGCGCCGCGGGCATCGAGATGCGCGATGCAGTCGGCGATCCAGTCCACGTGCTGCTCGATCGAGGGCAGCATGTTGCTGAGGACGGAGGGGCTGCCCGGGCCGGTGATCGTGAAGAAGTTGGGGAAGCCTGCGGTCGCGAGGCCGAGGTAGCTGCGGGGGCCGGCCGCCCATTTCTCCGCGAGCGGCCGCCCCGCCCGGCCGCGGATGTCGATGCGGGCGAGGGCGCCCGTCATCGCGTCGAAGCCCGTCGCGTAGACGAGCGCGTCGAGCGCGTAATGCCGGGCGGCGGTCTGGATGCCCTGCGCGTCGATCGCCTCGATCGGTTCTTCGCGCAGATCGACGAGGGTCACGTTCGGGCGATTGAAGGTCGCGTAGTAGTTCGTATCGACGCAGAGGCGCTTGCAGCCGACGACCTGGCTCGGCATCAGGCGCTCGGCGACGGCCGGATCGGCGACGACGCTGCGGATCTTTCCCCGGATGAATTCGGCTGCGGTCGCGTTGGCAGCGGGGTCGAGCATCAGGTCGGCGAAGGCCGTCAGGAAGGGCAGGCCGCCTTCGCGCCAGAGCGCTTCGTAGCGCTCGGCACGCCGATCCTCGTCGACGGCGAGCGCGCCTTCCGGCGCCCGGGCGAGCCGAGATCCGAATCCGAAGGGCTGCTCGGCATTGCGCTCGCGGAAGCTGCGGTAGTGGGCTTTGACGCTGCGGACGGTCTCGGGATCGAGCGGCTGGTTGTGGGCGGGAACGCTGTAGGTCGGTGTTCGCTGGAAGACGTAGAGCCGGCTCGCCTGCTCGGCGATCAGCGGGATCGACTGGATCGCCGAGCTGCCCGTGCCGACGACGCCGACGCGCTGGCCATCGAAGCGGACGCCTTCGTGGGGCCAGCGACCGGTGTGGTAGGCGCGGCCGGCGAACGTATCGCGGCCCGGGATCTCGGGCAGGTTCGCCGAGGAGAGACAGCCCGTCGCCATGATGCAGAAGCGGGCGAGGACCTCGTCGCCGCGGTCGGTCCGGATCTGCCAGAGTGGCGTTTGGTGCCCTCGCGTCGCCGGCGCCGTCGATCCGCCTTCGCGGGCCGGAGCCTCCTCTTCGAGGAAGTGTGCCGAGACGACTCGCGTCTCGAACCGGATGTCGCGCAGGAGGTCGAAGCGATCGGCGACGTGTTCGGCATAGCGCAGGAGCTCGGGCTGGGTCGCATAGCGCTCGCTCCACTCCCATTCCTGCGCGAGCGCGTCCGAGAACTGGTAGGAGTATTCGAGGCTCTCGATGTCGCAGCGCGCGCCGGGATAGCGGTTCCAGTACCAGGTGCCTCCGACGCCGCCGCCCGCCTCGAAGACCCGGGCCGAGAGGCCGAGGCCGCGCAGGCGGTGGAGCATGTAGAGGCCGGCGAAGCCCGCGCCGACGATCACGGCATCGAGGGGACGTTCCGACATCGAAGAGCCTCCTGGTCGCGAAGCCGGCTCAGTCCGGAGCCAGGACGCTTAGCACCTTCTCTTCGTACAGGCGCAGGCTGCGCCACGCCCGCTCGATCGGAATGCCGCCCGCGAGGGGATGCAGGCAGAGCGTGCTGCCCGCCCGGCCGCCGCGGATCCGATCGAGGCATTGCTGGGGCGTCAGGATCTCGTAGCGGCCCTGGGCGCGCAGGCCGGCGATCGAATCGACGGGCTGCTCGCCGGGGCGCGGTATGCCCTCGCGCCGCCAGGAGGCGTATTCGTTCGCCTCGCGCAGGAAATGCGGCGCGAGCTCCGTCCAGGCGCGCTCGGGCGCTTCGTCGACGAAGACCATCGCGTTCGCCTCTTCGGGCTGGACGACGATGCCCCGCTTGCCGTGTCGCGCGAGCTCTTCGTGGTACACCGCCTCGAGCTCCGGCAGCGACATCGCGGGATAGAAGGGCAGGCCGAAGCGCGCGGCGCGGCGGGCGGCGACCTTCGTCATGCCGCCGATCGCGAAGGGCGGATGCGGCTTCGACAGCGGCGTCGGCGTCACGCGGACCATCGAGCCGCCGTAGAGAAAGGGCTCGCCCCGCCAGGCCAGGAGCAGCGTTTCGAGGACGTGGTCCATGCGCGCGCCGCGTTCGTCCCAGGCCTTGTCGAGGGCGGCGAATTCGAGCGGGCGATAGCCCATGCCGGCGACGAAGCTGAAGCGCCCGCCGCTCACGAGGTCGAGGATCGCGATCTCCTCGGCGAGGCGGATCGGATCGTAGAGCGGGACGAGCAGGGCCGTGACGTTGACGGCGATTCGCGTCGTCCGCGCGACGATCATGCCGGCGAGCAGCAGCGGCGCCGGGAGCCAGCCGTTCTCGGCGAGGTGGTGCTCCTCGACGCTGACGACGGAGAAGCCGCGCTCGTCGGCGAAGGCCGCCATTTCGAGGGCGGCGCGGTAGCGCTGCGCCTCGTCGCGGGGCGTCGGAGCGAGACCCGTCATGTTGATGCGCAGCGCGGTCTTGGCCTTCACGAAGTCTCCCGAACGAAATGGCCCGCAAATCCGCTGAAGCGCGCTAGGCGATGAATCGCCGGATCGCCTCGATGCGCCGTTCGAGCACCTTCGCGGCGAGCGGGCTCTCGGGGACCAGGTCGTAGCCGTGGATGCCTCCCTCGACGACGTGGAGCTCGACGGGCACGCCGGCGTCTTCGAGCGCCCGCGCGTAGGCGATGCCCTCGTCGCGCAGCGGATCGAACTCGGCGACCTCGACGAAGGCCGGCGGGAGGCCCGAGAAGGATGCGCGGTGGAGCGGCGCGGCGTAGGGCGGGAGCGGGACGGTGCCGCCGCTGCGCGCGTATTCGGTCTCGCGCAGATAGAGCTTCCACATGTTGACGTTCGAGCCGCCCGTCCAGCCGGGCGTGTCGAGGAAGCGGCGGACGGATTCGGTCTTCGATTCGTGGTCCGTGACCGGGTAGATCAGGATCTGGGCGCGGATCGCCGGACCGCGCTGGTCGAGGGCGCGCTGGGTCGCGCCGGCGACGAAGGCGCCGCCAGCGCTGTCGCCGATCAGGACGACGCGGCTGCGGTCGACGCCGAGGGTCGCGGCTTCGCGGTGGATCCATTCGAACGTGCCGTAGGCATCGTCGAATCCGGCCGGAAAGGGATGATCGATCGAGAGCCGGTACTCGGGAACGAAGACGCGGCAGCCCGTCTCGCGCGCATAATGATCGGCGTATTCGAGATGGCCGCGCATCGCCGAGAGGAAGAAGGCGCCGCCGTGGTAGTCGACGAGGGTCGGGAGCGCGCCGGATGCGCCTTTGGGCGAGACCTCGAGGACGTCGATCGCGGTTCCGCCGGCGATCGGCAGGCGATGACGGCGGACGACGACGGCGTCGCTCCAGGGGAAATTGCGGCGCTGCCAGCGCAGGCCGGCGTCGATCAGGCGCAGGATGAACCGATTGGCAGGGAGCGTTACGCCCTTCTGGCCGGCGAACTCGGGGGCGAGGGCGTATTTCGGTTGCATCGATCCTCCAGTGCCGCGGGATCGCGGCTTGCGCGGGGTTTCAGTCGCCGGATGCGCGGCGGCCCGCGAGTCGCGGCAGGACTTCGCGCTCGAAGAGCCGCAGCCCCTCCCAGGCGAGCTTCGGCGCGAGCCCGCCCATCAGCGGATGGAGCATGAGCGATCCGTCGCGGGCGGCCAGGGCGAGGCATTCGTCGGGGGTCACGACGGCGAATCGCCCGCTCGCGCGCAGCGCTTGCCAGGTCGTCGCGCCGGGGGCGGCGGTATCCGAGACGACGCCGTCTTCCTGCCAGGCGGCGTAGGTCGTGGCGTCGGCGACGGCGAGGGGGCCGATCTCTTTCCACGTCGCGTCCGGATCGCGCGCGACCATCACGAACCCCGGCGCGACCGGCGCGTTCGCGGGGAATCGTTCGCAATACGCGTCGAAGCTCGCTGCACCGAAGACCTCGGCGTCCGCGAAGCCGGTCCGATCGGCTTCTTCGTAGTAGGCGGCGATGACCGCAGGATCGCCGACGGCCGGGCTGAAGCCGCAGCGCAGCCGCGCCGCGCGGCGGGCACTCGCGGCCGTCTTGCCGCCGATCCGGATGCGCGGCCCCGCTGGCGTCGCGGCCGGCGGCGTCACGCGGATCTCGCGTCCGCGCCTGAGGTTGGGCTCGCCGGATAACGCGCCGCGCTGGACCTCGACGATTTCCTGGACCCGCCGGCCGCGTTCGCGCCGATGGACGCCCGCCTTCTCGAACTCGATTTGGCGTTAGCGGGGGCCTTGCACTTTCTCGTGGCG
>CAUJGH010000619.1 GCA_963169575.1 Myxococcota bacterium
CGATCCAGACCGGCGGCCGCTCTGCCGGCACCGGCCGCATCTGCAGCGGAGCGAAGCGGTAGAACTCTCCGGCATGATCGACCATCTCGCCGGAGAGCAGCTTCTCGAGCACGAGCAGCATCTCGTCGGTCCGCCGGCCCCGGGCCGCGAAACGCTGGCCCGTCAGCGCGAACTCCTCGGCCATCCAGCCGACGCCGACCCCCAGCACGACCCGATCTCCCGACAGCACCGCCGCCGTCGAAACCGCCTTCGCGACGCTGAACGGATCCCGCAGCGGCATCACGTAGACGTTCGAGACGAAGCGGACGCGGCGCGCATGCTGGGCGAGCGCCGCGATCGTGACCCAGACGTCGGGGTACGGCGTCGCGGTCCCGGCCTCCATGCGTCCATCTGCCGCGTAGGGATAGCGGGACGCGACCTCGCGCGGGCGGACGAGATGGTCGCTCAGGCCGATGCCGTCGAACCCGAGCGACTCGGCGAAGGCGGCGAGCTCGGGGAGCTGGTCGGTCGGCGTGCGCGAGAGGACCTGGAAGACGTGCATGCTAGGCCTGCCCCGTGAACGCCGGGATCCCGTCGAAGGAAACGACCCGCTGTTCGACCACGGGCCGCTCTCGCCCCTTCACGATCCGCAGGCCCATCGTCCCGCGTGCATGGAAGGCGGTCTCGATCCAGTTCGGATGGCCGGGATCGCGGTGGGCGACCACGATCCGGACACGGCCGTCGGCCTCGGGCCGGGCGGCGACGTGGTTCAGGTCGATGCGGTAGTCGCGGTGGTCCAGCGATTCGAGCCAGTAGTTGTTCAGCTGGAAGTTCCAGTAGTCGCACTCCGGCGGACGAAGCTCGAGCAGATACGCCTCGTCGGGCGCGAGCGCCCAGTATCCCTGCAGGTAGAAGAGCGATGGGTCGCCCTGGGCGCGAGACGTATCGAGGGGCCGCAGCTGATTCGGTGCGGCCTGGAAATCGCGTGCCCAATCCGCGAAGAGCGCCGTATTGCTCTTCACGTAGCTCGCCGCCGCGAGCAGCCGGTCGTGGAAGCGCGCTGCGTCGAGCGGCGGCGCACCCGCCGAGCCGCCGACCCGCTCGAGCGAGAGCTCGGCGACGGTCTCGCGCCGGCGGTCGCCGAAGGTCTGGCGCACCACGAGCTGGTGGAGCCCGCCCTCCGGATCGAGGGTGATCCAGTTGCCCGAGCCGGGACGCGCGCCGAGCCCGATCTCGAAGTTCCCCGCTGCATCGACCGCGATCTGCGACTTCTCGAGCGCGCCGCTGCAGCCCGAGCGCGCGCTGCCCATCCCGCCGAAGTAGGCGCCGAAGCTGAGCACCGGCACCGTCCCGAGCCGTCCGCGGATGCGGTACTCGCAGGCGCCGTCGAGCGGCGCCGTCAGGTAGTACGAGTCCGGATTGTCGCAGCCGAGCTTGACGTCGGCGCGGCATCCGAGCGCGAGCCGCGGCGTCTGCGGCTCGGAATTCTCCACGTTCATCTCGAGCGCGAGCCGCAGGATCCGCGTCAGATAGCGGTAGCCCTCGGCGCGATCGAGCGGATCGACCGGCACCTCGGGCCGCAGGATCGTCTCGCCCGCGCTCTTCAGCCGATCGCAGAACTCGTCCCAGAGCGCCCCGGA
Source organism: Myxococcota bacterium (assembly GCA_963169575.1). GTDB lineage: Bacteria > Myxococcota_A > UBA9160 > UBA9160 > UBA4427 > UBA4427. The sequence continues at coordinate 1,620 of CAUJGH010000619.1, forward strand.
GAGCACGCGCTCGACCTTCTCGTCCATCTTCCGCTCCTCGCCCTTCGACCCCGCCGATCGGTCGTCGCTGCCGCCCCATCATCGTGGAGCGCGCACCGGTCCGCTATGGCCGGAACAACCGCCGCGTGAGGGCGACGGCCTCGCGAATCCCATCCTCGCAGCGCCGGGAGGGCGTCGGCTTGGCCTTGCTCGAGCAGGACGGACCACCCAGCCCGCCCCGAAGCACGCTACCGCTGGCGGGCGACAACCGTGATCGCCGCAGCGCGACTCGATCCGATTCCTGCTGATTCCCCGGCCGGTCATGCGATGATGCAGACCGTTCGGCGAGTCCCGCCGAATGGGATCATCGACCGCGTGCCGCATACGCAGTTCGCGTTGCGCTCTTCACGCCGGCATCCGATTTCGTTAGTCACTCTCGACGTCTCGGCGCGATCGGCGTGCCAGCTTGACGCGGTCGACACCGTGGTGGAGAGTACGATTCATGCAGGGGCAGCCTCTCTCGGGATTGCGCGTCGTCGAAGTCGCGATGTTCGCACCCGATGCGACCGGCATGCATCTCGCCGATCTCGGCGCCGAGGTCATCAAGGTCGAGGAGCCGGGGCTCGGCGATCCGGCGCGACTGCTCGGCGTACCGTTCCGCGGCGAGAGCAGCGCGACGCGACGCGGGAATCGCGGCAAGACGAGTCTGATGCTCGACCTGCGCAGCGCCGCGGGTCAGGCGGTCTTTCGCGATCTCGTCCACACCGCCGATGTCGTCGTCGAGGGCATGCGCGCCGGCGCCCTCGATCGCCGCGGCCTCGGTTACGAAGCGCTGCGCAAGATCAACCCTCGGCTGGTCTTCGCCTCGGTCTCGGGCTGGGGGAGCTCGGGGCCCTACCGCAATCTCGGGTCCCACGGCCTCGCCTTCGACGCCTTCGCCGGCCTCGCGCCGCCGCGCCGGGTCGATGGCCGCGCCGCTCGACCGATCGGCCACGTCTGGCAGGGCCTCGAGGCCGGCCCCCTGTACGCCGCTCTCGGCATCCTCGCCTGCGTGCTGCGCGCGCGAGCGACCGGCGAGTCCTGTCAGGTCGAGGTCAGCCAAGCCGACGCAGCGGCGGCCTGGAACGGTTGGCGGATCGCACACGATGCAGAGGCGGCACGCGTTGGCGCTGGCGATCGATCCGATCGCGAGGCCCTGCTCGCCCTCGAGTCCGCAGCCGAAGGCGCGGGGCAAACGGGCGAACGGGACCTGACGGCGCGCGATGTCCGCTACCAGTACTACGACGCATCCGATGGTCCCGTCCTGTTGATGGCGACCGAGACGCGTTTCTGGAAGAACTTCTGCGAGGCGATCGGCCGGCTCGACCTCTTCGAGCGCTGGCCCGGGCGTCCCCACGCGGACCACGACTACGGCAACGAGGTGCTGCGCGACGAGCTTTGCCGGATCTTCGCGCTGCGGACACAGGCCGAGTGGATCGCGCTCTTCATCGAGGCCGACGTCGCCGGCGCGCCCGTCCACCAGGGCGGCGAGACCCATGGCGATCCGCATTTCGAAGCGCGCGACCTCTGGCTCGACGAGCGGGTCCACGGCCTGCGGCTGGTCGCTCCGCCGATCCGGATCGACGGCGAACGGGCGATCGCCGCGAGGCGTTCGCCGCGGGGCGGCGAGCATACGGAGCACGTGCTGCGCGAGATCCTCGGATACGACGACGAGCGGATCGCGCGACTTCGCCGCGCCGGCGCGATTCCCGGGGAGCCGACGTGATCCGCCCGCTCGAAGGCATCACCGTGCTCGCCGCCGAGCAGATGCACGCGCTCCCCCACGCGACGCAGCTGATGGCGCTGATGGGCGCTGCGGTGATCAAGGTCGAGCCGATCGAGGGCGAGGCGGGCCGACACGGCCGCCCCACGATCACCGACCGCGACGGCCGCGCGACCGGATCCACCTTCTTGCGCAACAACCTCGCCAAGCAGAGCATCGCGATCGATCTGAAGCGCGACGAAGGGCGGTCGCTCTTCCTCGAACTCGCAGGGGCGGTCGACGTCGTTGCCGAGAACTTCCGACCTGGCGCCGCGGACAAGCTCGGGATCGGATACGAAGCCCTCGCCGCGCGTCATCCGCGCCTCGTCTACGTCTCGATCTCGGGCTTCGGCAACCGCATGGACCCGCCGAGTCCCTACCGCGACCGGGCCGCCTACGCACCGATCGTGGAGGGCATGGCCGGCCTCTACGAGTACAGCCGCGACGGCGATGCGCCGCCGCGCCCGGCGCTTGCGGGCGCCCTCGGCGACACGGCCCCGGGTCTGCACGCCACGATCGGCGTGCTCGCCGCCCTGCGCGAGCGGGATCGCAGCGGTCTCGGCTGCCGGGTCGACGTCTCGATGTACGACTCGATGATCGCGGTCGCCGACGTCGTCCATCCGGCGAGCATGGGCGTCGAGCCGTCGCGCGCGACGGAGGGCATCGGCATCCTCCACGCCTTCCGGGCGAGGGACGGCTGGTTCACGATCGAGGTCGTGCGCGAGCCGCATTTCCCGCGCTTCGCCGAGGCGGTCGGTCATCCGGAGTGGGTGCGCGATCCGAGGCTCGCAACGCGCCGCGGCTGGTCGGATCACATGCACGACGTCATCCGGCCGGGCGTCGAAGCCTGGGCATCGCAGCGGAGCAAGAGCGAGGCGGCAGCGATCCTCGCGGCCCATGGCGTCGCGGCCGGGCCGGTCCATACGGCAGCCGACATCACCGCCGATCCGCACGTGCGGCAGCGCGACTTCATCGTCGAGCACGAGACGCCCGAGCGGCGCGTGCTCGTCGTCGCCAATCCGATCGCCTTCGAGCGGATCGGGGAGTCCGGGGTCGACGGCGTGAGGGGCACGGCCGCACCGCCGCGATCCGCTGCCCCGCCGCCGCGCTGGCCGACCCTCGGCCAGGACACCGACCGGGTGCTCGCCGAGCGCCTCGGTCTCGATCCCCCTCGCATCGCCGCCCTGCGCGCGGCCGGAGTCGTCGCATGAATTCCTCCCCCTCCCGGGTCATCCGCGATCGCCTCGCCCATCCGGTGATCGACGCCGACGGCCATACCAGCGAGTACCTGCCGGCCTTCGGCACCTATCTGCGCGACGTCGGCATCTCGACCGACTTCAACCACCTGTTCAAGGGCGTGCTCGGCGCCGCAGCGGACTGGTACGAACACACGCCCGCAGAACGCCAGCGCAAGCATCTGACGAAATCCCCCTGGTGGACGCGGCCGATGCGCGACGCGCGCGACCGCGCCGCCGCCTGTTTCCCGCGCTATCTGCGCGAGCGGATGGACGAGCTCGGCTGCGACGTCTCCGTCGTGTATCCGAGCACGGGCCTCGCCTTCCTGCAGGTCCCCAACGCGGAGATCCGCCGCGGCGCCTGTCGCGCGCTCAACCGCTACCACCGCGATGCCTTCGAGGGCACGACCGACCGCCTGATCCCGGTGGCCGCGATTCCGGCGCACACGCCGCAGGAGGCGATCGAGGAGCTCGAGTACGCGGTGCTCGAGCTCGGCTTCCGGGCCGCCGTGATCCCGAGCTACATCCCGCGTCCGGTCCCGGGCTACGAGCAGGCCGACGACGACACCCGCCGGTGGGCCTTCTGGGTCGATACGTTCGGAATCGACAGCGACCACGACTACGACCCCTTCTGGCGCCGCTGCATCGAGCTCGGCATCTCGCCCGGCACCCATACACAGGGCAACGGCGTCGGCTTCCGGCGCTCGACCGGGAACTGGGTCTACAACCACATCGGCCACTTCGCGGCGAGCGGCGAGGCGCTGTGCAAATCGCTCTTTCTCGGCGGCGTCACGCGGCGCTTCCCGCAGCTTCGACTCGCCCTGCTCGAAGGCGGCGTCGGCTGGGCCTGCAGCCTCTACGGCGATCTCGTCGGCCACTGGCAGAAGCGCAACGTGATGGCCCTGCGCGAGAACCTCGATCCGGCGCTGCTCGACGTCGGGGTTTGGGCGGGGGGGGCCGGGCGGTGGGCGCGCGTCGCCCGCCCCACGCCCGAGCGGATCGCGGGCAGCGAGCTCTCGACCCCGGGCCACGCCGGAAGGCGCCCCAGCGACGATGAGATCGACGAGTTCAAGGCGCTGGGCATCGCGAGCGCCGAAGAGATCCCCGGTCTCTTCGTGCCCAATTTCTACTTCGGCTGCGAGGCGGACGACCCGATGAACGCCCTCGCCTTCGAGTCGAGGCGTTGGCCCTTCGGCGCAACCCTCAATGCGTTCTACGGCTCGGACATCGGCCACTTCGACGTGCCCTCGCTTCCCGAGGTGCTTTGCGAGGCGTGGGAGAACGTCGAGCACGGCTGGATGAACGAGGAACAATTCCGCCGATTCACCTTCGAGAACCCGTCTCGCTTCTATCTCGAGAGCAATCCCCGCTTCTTCGAGGGCACCGTCGTCTCCGACGCCGTCGCTGGCTCGCGGCAAGCCGAATCATGAAGGACTGGGGCCCCGGCATCGTCCGCCCGTGGAAAGCGGATCCAGAGCCCGTCGACCTGTCGCTCGATGCCGACGCGATCCTCGACCACATCCTCGACCCCGATCGCCGCGGCTCGCTCCATCCCTTCTACCACCGACTGCGCGCCCTCGCGCCCTGCCATCCGAGCCGCTCGCCGCGCCTCCCGCGCGGCTGCCACGTCCTCACGAGCTATCGCCACGTCGATCGCGTGGCGCGCTCGGCCTCGGCGGTGAACGACCCGGACACAGCCCGCGTCTTCGACCACGACGGCCAGCAAGGCGCGTTCTACCAGCTGATGCGCCACGCGATGCTCTTTCTCGAAAAGGCCGACCACGACCGCGTCCGCCGCCTCGTCTACAAGGCCTTCACGCCCCGGGCGATCGCGCCGCTGCGCGCCCTCACCGAGCAGACCGCGAACGCGCTGCTCGACGCCGTCGCGTCGGCCGGTCGCATGGACTTCGTCCGCGACTTCGCCTACCCGCTGCCGATCCGCGTGATCGGCCGACTGCTGGGCCTGCCGGACGAGGCGCAGGCCCGCGTCGAGGAGTGGGCCTGGGACTTCGCCCGCGCCGGGGATCCCATGACGGCGGACGCCGAGACGATCCGCCGCGGCAACCTCGCCGCCGAGGGCTTTTACGGATTCTTCGAGTCGCTGCTCGACGAACGCCGTCGACACCCGCAAGCGGATCTGATGACGACCCTGGTCCAGGCCGAAGAGGACGGCCGCGGCCTCGGGCGGGAGGAGGCGATCGCGACCTGCGTCCTGCTGCTGCAAGCGGGCCACGAGACGACGGCCGATCTCCTCGGCAACGCGATCGTGAATCTCTTCGCCCATCCCCACGAGCTCGCTCGCCTGCGCGAGCAGCGCGAGCTGATGCCGATGGCGGTCGAGGAGCTGCTGCGCTTCGAGCCGCCGGTGCAGCTCTCCATGCGACTGGCGCGCGAGCCGATCGCGCTCGAGGGGGGCAGTATCCTGCCGAAGGGCAGCCTCGTCGCCCTCGTCTACGGCGCCGCCAATCGTGATCCCGAGATCTACGACGAGCCCGACGTCCTGCGTCTGGAGCGCGGTGCACAACATCTCGCCTTCAGCGCCGGCGCCTACTACTGCATCGGAAACGCGCTGGCCCGCAGCGAGATCCAGACGGCGCTGCGGGTCCTGCTCGACCGGATTCCGACGATCCGGCCCGAGGGCGATTCGTTCGTTCAGCGGCGGACGGTGCGGATGCGAGGGCCTCAGCAGCTCCCCGTCGCCTGGGATCTGCCGCAGAGCTGAGTGGTCAGCGCTCGTCGGGCAGGTTCAACGTCAGGATCTCGCCGGCCCAGGAGGCGTCGAACGCCGGCAGCCCGATGCGGAGCCATTGATTGAGCGCGCGCTGGGTATGCCGCAGCGGCGCGCGCGGCGTCGCGGCGAGACGCTGCGCCCAGTGCATCGCCCGCGCGACGGATTCGCCGCGCTCGACGACCTCGGTGACGAGCCCCAGGGCGAGCGCTTCGTCGGCGCTGATCGGATCGCCCGTATAGAGGAAGCGCTTCGCGCGCAGGAGCCCGAGCGCCAGCGGCCAGATCAGCACGCCGCCGTCGCCTGCCGCCACGCCGGCCGGGACGTGGGGGTCGGAGAGCTCGACGTGGCGTTCCGCGACGATGATGTCGGCGAAGAGCGCGAAGGCGAGCGCCCCGCCCGAGGTCGTCCCGTTCAGCGCGGTGACGACCGGCTTGTCGAGGTCGATGTGGCTCTGCACGATCGCCCGCACGTCCCGCATCAGATGCATGACGAAGGCCGGATCGTTCTCGCGCACGCGCGCCATGAATTCGGGCGTCGGACCGGCGCAGAACTCGTCGCCCGATCCCCGGAGCACGATGACGTCGACGCGATCGTCGCGGCCGAGGCGCGGCAGGATCTCGCCGAGCTCCGTATGGCCTTCGACGGAGAGCGCGTTGCCGGGCCGTCCGCCGGCCATGGAAACGACGGCGATGCCTGCGTCGATCCGCACGTCGAGGTATTCGAAGCTGGAGACTTTGTCCACGGGATTTCCTTGCACCGTTGCGGCGCGAGACGACGGAGCAAGCCGTCTGGACGCGCCTTCTAGAACAGATCCCTCTGTCCCGAGCCGCCCTCTCGACCCTTCGGAGCCTTCCCCGCCTTCGCGTCCGCCCCGCTCGCCGAAGTCGGCCCCGATCCCGTCTTCCCGGCGGCCGGCGTCTTCGCGCCCTGCCCCTTCGAGCCCTTGCCCGGCGCCGCCGGCGTGAAGCGCACCTTCGCGACCGGCTTCGGCGCGAGGCGCGTCCCGCGCGCCGCCGCACTCGTCGGCTCGAGCGTCCCGAGATCGAACTTCATGTCCTTGAGGCGCTGGCGCTTGGCGGGGACGAACTCCATCTCGACCGTGCCCGTCTCGCCTTCGGGCAGCAGCAGATCGATCTTGCCGCCCTTGTCCTTGATGAGCTGGTATTCCTTGTTGCGGATGAACTTCTCGATCCGGATGCGCTTCGCGAACGCGGTGCGGGATTTGTCGCGGTAGACGACCGTGAACCCGACGCCCTTCTCCTCGTCGAAGACCTCGGCGTAGAGGAGCGGCGCCGTGAAGAGGACTTTCTCCGGCGCGGTCATGACGCGATAGGTCCCGTCCTTCGCGATCGCGAGGACGTTCTCGAACTCGGAGACGTTCAGCTTGAAGAGCTCGCCGCGGACCTCGGTCCCGAAATAGCCCGAGTCCTTGTCGAACGAGAGCTTCAGGTTCTGGCGCGCGACGGCCTTCTTGTCGACGGCCTGGATCTCGGTGATCCGCGTCTTGCGCGGGTAGCGCGCGCGGTATTTCTTCAGCATCCCCTCGAGATACTGGATCGTCGTCCGCACCATGTTGCGGAGCTTCTTGTCGATCTCGTCGATCTTCTTGTCGATCTCCGCGATCTCTTTGCGGTTCTTCTCGATGTCGTAGGCCGAGATGCGCCGGATGCGCAGGTCGAGCAGCCGCGTCACGTCCTCGTCGACCATCGGGCGCACGAAGAGCTTCTCGTACGCCTTCATGCCGGAGACGACGGCCTGGCGGACGGCATCCGACGTCGTCTTGTCCTCGATCCCCTTGTAGACGCGCTTCTCGACGAAGATCTGCTCGAGCGTCAGCCAGTGCTTGCGGTCGACGAGCTCGCTGCGGTCGTATTCGAGCTCGCGCTTCAGCTGATCCTTGAGCCGCTCGGTCAGGCGCTGCGTGATGTCGCTGACGGTCAGCTGAACGGGCTTGCGATCGTCGATGACGATGAGGTTCGAAGAGACCGAGACGGAGCAGTCGGTATAGGCGTAGAGCTGCGGGATGACCTCGTCGGCGTCGACGCCGCGGGGCAGCTCGAGCTCGATCTCGACGCGCTCGGTCGTGAAGTCGTTGATCGACGCGATCTTGACGCGGCCCTTCTGGACCGCCGCCTCGATCGAAGCGATGACGGACTCCGTCGTCGTCCCGAACGGCAGCTCCCGGATGACGACGGTCTTGCGATCCTTCGCCTCGATCCGCGCGCGCACGTCGACCTTGCCGCGGCCGTCGTCGTAGGCCGAGACGTCCATCAGCCC
>CAUJGH010000620.1 GCA_963169575.1 Myxococcota bacterium
CAGCAGGGCATCCTCGACGCGCAGTACGCGGGTGAGCGCATAACGGACGCCGTCCGGCCGGGCGAGGACCTCGGCGAGGCGATTGGCGGTCGGATCGTCCTCGACGACGAGCAGGAGCGAGATCGAGTCGCTCTTCGGACCGTCGATGGACACTTCCTGGGACATGCTTCACCGCGCTGGGCGGCCCCGGCATGGGGCAGCCCCTCGCTCGCCCCTATCGGATCTTCCCCCAGGAAACGCGACCCCTGAATGGCCGGGACGGCCGGATTTTCCCTCTTCGCGCGGCCATTTTTCCCAGGGCGGCCCGGCCGGCCGCGAAATCCCTAGGACCGCCGCGGAATCCGGACGGGCAGCCGGCTGCCGCAGGAATGCCCCCCGTCGACCGGGAAATCGCCGCCCGTACAAAAGGACGACTCATCCGAAGCCAGGAAGAGGATCATCGAGGCGATCGCCTCGACCGTGCCCCGGCGCGGGATCGGGCGCTTGTCCATGTAGCCGGAAGTGTCCTTCGAGCCGGGCGGTCGCCAGGGTGCCGCCATCTCGTCGCTGCCGCCGGCGGGGCAGACCGTATTGACCCGGATGCCGTCGGGGCCGAGCTCGAGGGCGGCGCATTTCGCGAGCCCGCGCAGCGCCCATTTGGTCGAGGCGTAGGCGGAGACGAAGCTCATGCCCTCGAGACCGTCGATCGACGAGACGTTGACGATCGAGCCGCCGCCGCCCGCCCGCATCGCCTTCGCGACGGTCTTGATGCCGAGGAAGGGCCCGGTCTGGTTCACGCGCAGCAGCCGCTCCCAATCGGCGAGCACCGTCTCCTCGAGCGGCGCGATGTGGAGCACGGCCGCGTTGTTGACGAGCACGTCGAGCCGTCCGAAATGCGCGAGCGTCCGATCGAGGCAGGCGCCCCACTCCGCCTCGCTCGTCACGTCGAGATGGACGTAGAGCGCGCGGTCTCCGAGCTCCGCCGCGACCTTCCGGCCGGGCTCGTCGAGGACGTCCGCCAGCACGACCGACGCCCCTTCCTGAACGAAGCGCCGCGCCGTCGCCTCGCCCGTCCCGCGCGAGCCGCCCGTCACGATCGCCACCTTGCCTTCGAGTCTTCCCGCCATGGCCTTCTGCCTCCCCGTTCGAGCGTCGATCGGATCGCGCGCCCGATGCGCGCGAACTATCCGCGCGGCTTCTCGACCCGCGGCCCGAGCGCGCGAAAGATCGCGAGCATCGGCAGCGGCGTCAGCTGGAAGGCCGCACTATGGGTCCGATCGCGCGAGGTCGCCATCACCGCATCGCGCACCTGCGCGAGATCCTCCGCCTCGATCTCGTAGGCGCAGAGAAAGCGCCGGCCGAGTGCCTCGGCGCCGCCGGAGGGCATCTGGTCGGAATCGAGCGCGTAGCGCGTCGCAGCGACGACACCGGGCACCTGCAGGACTTCGTGGACGTGGACTTCGTCGTACCAGCGATGGAACTCGGCCGTCGCGGCCTCGGAGCTCGGGTTGCTGAAGACGAGGAAGAGACCGCGTTCGAGCGGTGTGGCCGACATCGGGTTTCCCTTTCCGGTTCTGCTGGTCGTGCGGGTCTCGCTGGCTTCGCTGCCGCGGCCGCCCGCGAGGATCGCGCAGACCGATGCGCTCAGACAGCGAGCGAGCGGCGATGGGCCGGCCTCTGCTCGAGCCGCTCGAGGTACGCGCGGCAATGCGGGGTCGCGTCGCTCACGAACTCGAGCCAGCGCGCGATCCCGAGCCCGAAGCCGAGCATGATGTCGGCTGCGCTGAAGGCGTCGCCGAGGATGTAGGAACGACCTTCGAGCGCCGCCTCGACCACGGCGACCAGCTCCGGCGCGACCGCCCGGCCGCGATCGACGAGGGCGGGAACGCGCCATTTCTCCGGCATCGGCCCTGCGTGGGCCGCGATCTCGCCCATGATGACCGTCAGCGGATTCTCCCCGAAATCCATCCATTGCAGCGCCAACGCGCCCGCCTGCGTCTCGCGCGGCGGCAGCAGCGCGCCGTCGCTGTAGCGCCCGATCAGATGGGCGAGGATCGCGGTCGTCTCCCAGAGCACGAAGCCGTCGTCGTCGATCGCCGGCACCTTCCCGAGCGGGTGGATCCGGCGGTATTCGGCGGTCTTCATCCCATCGCTGAACATCTCGAGCGCGTGGACGCGATAGGGAAGCCCGAGCTCCTCGGCGAGCCAGACGACCCGCTGCGATCGGGATCGGGGAGCGTGGTAGATCGTCAGCACGGAGATCCTCCAGCCAGCGCTCGCGCGGCGCGGGAGCGCGCCCTGCGGAATCCGGCGATGTCGAAAGCGGCGCGACCGAACGCGGCGAGGCGCTGGCCCATCATCAATCGCGCTGTACCAGTTTGTCAACCCAGCTTGAAGTTCTCGAATTCCGGATCTAGAGTCGCGCGATGCCGCGTGCCCGCCCCCGATCCCCGGCCGAATCGCCGCCGCCCGAGTTCCCCGGCGCCGTCGCCTGGACGCGCTATCGCGACAACCTCGCCCGCCATCTGATCGGCCTCGCCCGCGACCTTCAGCTCCGGCTGATGAGCCATCTCGCCGACGATCGGGGTCATCCCGGGCTGCGCCCCAGCTTCGGCCTGCCGATCTCGCTGATCGCCCAGGCGCCGCGCCCGCTCTCCGAGCTCGCGCGGGCGCTCGGGATCAGTCCGCAGGCGGCGAGCCAGCTCGTCGGCCTGGCCGAGCGGGCGGGCTACCTCGATCGACGGGACGTGCCGGGCGATCGGCGCGCCCGGATCGCCGTCTTGACGCCCGCCGGCCAGCGGCTGGTCGCCGACGCGGTCGCGTGCCTGCGCGAACTCGAGGCCGGGCAATCCGAAAGGGTCGGCGCCGCCGAACATCGCCGCTTCGTCACGGCCCTCGCGGTGCTCGCCGACGGATTCTTCTCGGAGGCCTTCGCGACGGCGAATGGGCCCGCTCTTGCGGGCGAAACGCGTCGCGGCCGGAGCGCCGCGCCGCAATCGATCGGGCTGCTGCCGCTGCTCGCGGCCGAGATCGAGCGGAGACTGATGGCGGCGACCAGCGAGCGCGGGCATGCCGGGCTCAAGCTCTCCCACGGTCAGATCCTGACGCTGATCGGCGCTTCCGGCGCCCGGCTCCATCAGCTCGCCCTGCTGCATCGGGTCAGTCGTCAGGCGATCAGCGCGACCGCGCAGGACCTCGAGCATCTCGGCTACCTGCGCCGCGAGCCCGATCCCCGCGATCGCCGCGGCGTCGTCGTCCGGTTGACGGCGAGGGGAACGCGTCTGATCGACGACTCGGTGAGTGCGCTCGATGCGCTCGACGAGCGCCTCCGCGAGCGGGTCGGCGCCGCCGGATTCGACGCGCTCGAGCGCGTCGCGCGACGTCTGTACGGCGACCTCGAACTCGAGACGGATCTGTTGTCCGCGGCCTTTCCGGCGGGCGGCGAAGGCGTGCGGGCCGCGGGAGCGAGCCTCGCGACCGATCGAGCGGGCCGCGCCGATCCGCTCGAAGACCTCGGCGGGATCCGATCCGGGGCGCGGCGCGCTGGGCGTCCCGCGAGCGAAAGCGAGCCGCCCGACCTCGCCCGCCTGGCGGCCCGCCTGCGCGATCAGCTCGGAACCCGCGACGCCGAGCGGCTCGCGA
>CAUJGH010000621.1 GCA_963169575.1 Myxococcota bacterium
TCATGTGGAGCGGGGCGATGCAGCCCTCGGCCTCCGAAGGCGAGACCTCGACCGCGGCCGTGTCCGAACAGATCGCCGCGACCTCCCGCTCGTAGATCCAGCCCGCGCAGTGGACCGAGAGGCCCGGCGCGGGGCCGTCGACGTAACCCGCCCACGACTTCTGCGCGAGGCAGCGCGTCATCATGCCCGTCCGAACGATCAGGATGTCGCCCGATCCGATCGCGACGCCCTGCGCCTCTGCGCAGGCGTCGAGCAGCTCGGGGCCGATCGCCTGGCCGTCTGCGAGCCATTCGACGCCGAGATGGCGCGGGAGATCGAGCAGAACGCCGCGCCCCACGACCCCGTGGCGGAGGGCATCGATGCCGTTCTTGGCCGCCCCCTGGCCCGTCACGAGCCGGATGTCGCGGTCGTTGTACATCTTGCCGTCGTAGAAGACGTGGGCGAGCGAGTCCCATTGCGTCCCGCATTGCAGCGGCATCGTCACGGCATCGTCCGAATAGCGGAACCCGCCCGGGAAATGATCCTGGGCGCCCGCGAGCGCGTCGCCGCCGTGGGTCAGCATGTAGTGGATCGGGTTGTGACGCCCGGCGGCGCCCGTCTGGGGGCCGTTCTGGTCGAAGGGCAGGGCGCACGAGATGACCTGCCCGAGTCGGGGGAGCGCGGTCGCCGCCAGGATCCGGCCGGGCGTGATGAAGTTGAGCGTCCCGAGCTCGTCATCGGCCCCCCAGCGTCCCCAGTTCGAATAGCGTCGGCCCCATTCGCGGACCGTATCCTGATCGATCCGCGCGCTCATCGTCGGTCGCCCGTCGCGGAGGGGGCGCCGCTCGCAGGTCCGAGCCCGTCGGCACGCGGGTCGGCGCGCATCGCCGTCTCGACCTTCGCGACGTCCTCCGGCACGTCGACCGGGATGCTCGTCCAGCCCTCGATCTCGGCGACGCGGATGCGGTGGCCGTTCTCGAGAGCGCGCAGCTGCTCCAGCTCCTCGGCCTGCTCCGCCGGCGAACGCGGCCACTTCACGAACTCGAGCAGGAAGTCCTTGCGGTAGACGTAGAGGCCGACGTGCTGCAGCGGCGCGAGGCCGGTGTCCCTCCGGCGGAACGGAATCGGCGCCCGGGAGAAATAGAGCGCGAAGCCGGCGCGATCGACGACGACCTTGACGCGATTCGGATCGTCCCAGGCCGCGGGCTCGGCGCGGTGGACGATCGTCGACATCGAGGCCGGCGAACGTCCGGGCTCGTCCCGGAGCAGCGCGTCGACCGCGGCGTCGACGACGAAGTCCGCGATCAGCGGCTCGTCGCCCTGGACGTTGACGATGACGTCGTGGGCATGGCGGACGGCGACCTCGGCGAGGCGATCGGTGCCCGTCGGATGGTCGGGGGAGGTCATCTCGACGTCGGCACCGAAGGCGAGGCAGGCGTCGCGGATGCGCTCGTCGTCCGTCGCGATCGCGACGGCGTCGATGCGCTTCGCGCGCCGAGTGCGCTCCCAGACGTGCTGGATCATGGGCTTGCCGGCGATCGGCGTGAGGGGCTTGCCCGGGAAGCGGGTCGAGCCGTACCGGGCGGGCAGGATGGCGAGGACCGTCATGCCGGCATCCTAGCCGATTCGAGAACTCGAGATCGGCGTTGCATGCCCGTGTCGATCGCGGCGGGCTAGCATCCGTCGGTGCACGAACCGGCCCGCGTAGACCACCGCCCGAGCGGCGAGGACGACGGTGCGCAGGCCGATCCCGACGCCCTGCCGCGTCCGCGCCGTCCCTTCTGGCTCCCCCATTTCCTGGGCCGGATCCCGCGCGGCCTCGAAGATCGCCACGTCTCGATCGTCGGGATCGTCTCCCTCGCGTTCCTGTTCGAGAACTACGATCTCTCGATGCTCTCGGCAGCCCTCAAACAGATCCGCGAGAGCTACGACCTCGGTCCCGCCGAGATGACCCGATGGCTCGCCTGGATCCGCCTCGGCGCCATTCCCGCTTTTCTGTGCCTTCCGCTCGCGGATCGATTCGGTCGTCGACGCGTCTTCCTCGTCTCGATCGTCGGCATGAGCCTCGGCACCTTCGTGTCGGGTCTCGCACAGATGCCGATCCAGTTCGTGCTGGCCCAGACCGTGACCCGGGCCTTTCTCGTCGCCTCGACGGCGACGGCGGTCGTTCTCGTCGCGGAGGCGCTGCCCGCCCGCCATCGCGGCTGGGGCATCGGCATCCTCGGCGCGATCGGGACGCTCGGTTTCGGCCTGAGCGCGCTGCTCTACGCCTTCGTCGATCGGCTGCCCTTCGGCTGGCGCTTCCTCTATTTCGTCGGCATCACGCCGCTGCTCTTCTTCGGCTTCTTCCGGTCGCGCATCGTCGAGACGGAGCAGTTCCGGGCCGCGCGGGATCTCCTTCCGAGCGAGGATTCGCTCTTCGCGCGAATGATCGGACCGATGCGGGAGCTCGTACGCGATCATCCGATGCGCAGCCTCGCCATCGCCGGGATGGCGGCGAGCGTCTCGGCGGCGACGACACCGGCCTTCAACCTGATCTCGGACTTCGTGCAGTCGAATCGGGGCTGGGCACCGAGCAGCTATTCGATGATGGCGATCTTCGCCGGCGCGCTCGGCACGATCGGCAATCCGGCGATGGGCCATGCGGCCGATCGGTTCGGACGCCGACCCGTCGCGATCGTCGCGTTCGGGGCGTTTCCGCTGGCGGCGGGCGCGATGTATTTCGGGCGGGACGCCTTCGTCCCCGTCGTCTGGGTGCCCTTCGTCTTCCTGCTGACCGGCGGCAACGTCCTGATGCGCGTCGTGACGAGCGAGCTCTTCCCGACGACGAGCCGCAACACGGCGATGGGTTGGGAGACGCTCCACGAGACCCTGGGCGCGGCCGTCGGCTTCGCGGTGGTCGGCTACCTGGCGGGCAGGGCGGAAGACCTCGCGGGGGCCGCAGTCCTGGTCAGCTGCACGACCTTCGTCGGAGCGGCGATCGTCTGGTGGCTGCCCGAGACGGCGGGTCGGGAGCTCGCCGGCGCGCGATCGCGCGAGCGCTGATCGCGTTTTCGAGGCTCGCGGCCCTGCGTGCTTCGCTAAGCTGCGCCGGCCTCATCGCCCTGCGCGGGCGCGAGAATCGTGCTGCCTGGGGAGCGCGAGAATCGTGCTGCCGGGCGGGCGCGAGGGATGCGCCAGCGGGGCGCAGCGAGCAGGGAAGCAGGCGTCGACGCGTGATGAATCCCGGACTGGTTTTTTGGACGGCGGCCTTCGTGAACCTGGGGATCGTCTGCGCGATGGCGGTGCTCGGCGTTCGCTGCGCACGGCGGGGGGAGATCGCGCGGCATCGCCAGGCGATGAAGCTCGCCTCCTGGCTCGTCGTCGCGTTCCTGCTCTCGTACGTCCTGAAGGTCGTGATGATCGGGCGCGAGGACATGGCGCGCTGGTCGAGCCTCGATCTCTGGCTCCTGCGCATCCACGAACTCTTCGTCCTGGTCATGCTGATCGCGGGCGGCATCGCCTGGATCCAGTCCCGGCGGCTCGTCGCGACGCGCAGCGTGACGCGTGATCCCCGGGATCCAGAGGCGGATCCGGGCGTGCTTCGGCGCCATCGACGCGCAGGCTGGACGGCCGTCCTCTCCGCGCTCGCAGGCTTCGCCCTCGCCGGTGCCGTGCTCGCCGGGATGTACGCTCGCGCGTCAGCGGGTCAGGCGGGGTAGGCGATTCGGGCGATTCGGGCGAGTTGGGCGAGTTGGGCGAGTTAGGCGAGTTAGGCGAGGCCCGATAGCGCGGGGATCATGTCGCGCGTGGCGCGCTCGATGATCTCGTCTGGATCCGAGAGCGCCGAGATCACGAAATGCCGGCAGCCGGCCTGCGCGAACTTGCGCAGCTGGTCGAGGCAGTCTTCCGGCTTCCCGAGCAGGCAGTAGCGCTTCGAGGCTTCCCGGAAATCGGTGTTGTAGATCATGCCGAGGAGCTTCGCGGCGCGTTCGTGGGCGGCTTCGTAGGAATCGTCGAGCACGGTGAACAGAAGCGCGGCCGTATGGAACGGCCGGCCGGCGCGGCCCGCTTCGCGCGCATGGCCGGCGATCGTGCGGAGGTTCTTCTGATAGGTCTCGACGTCGCACATATGCGAGATGTAGCCGTCGCCGAGGCGACCGGCGCGGCGCATCGAGGCCGCCTTGCGGCCGCCGACGAGGATCGGCGGCCCGCCCGGGCGCACGGGCTTCGGCTCGATCTTGACCGGGCCGAAATCGTGGAAGCGGCCGTGATGCTCGACCTTCTGCTCCGTCCAGTGGCGGCGGATGATCTCGATCGCTTCGTCCGTGCGCGGCCCGCGCTCTTCGATCGGCGCGCCGACGGCCGCGAATTCGGGAGGGAATTCGCCGCCGACGCCGACCCCGAGGAGCAGCCGACCGCCCGAGAGCATGTCGACGGTCGCCGTGATCTTGGCGGTCAGCGTCGGATGGCGGAGCGGGAGCAATAGGACGCCGGTCGCGAGCTCGATGCGCTCGGTCGCGGCGGCGACGAAGGAGAGCAGCGACAGGCTCTCGACGACGGGGATGTGGAAGGCGATGTGGTCGCCGACCCAGAGAGAATGAAGGCCGCTCGCGTCGAGCTGCCTCGCGCGCGCGAGGATCGAGGCCCGATCCGGCCCCGACATCACCATGCCCATCTTGATTTCGCCGGAGAGCTCGAGACCCTCGAATTCCAAGCGATTCTCCTCCGGTCGGGGCTGCTCCGGTCGGCGTTAAAGGCGAATCCGCGTCGACGGCCGGCGGTTGGCGCTGCGGCTATGCAGCCATGCGCCGGTCAGCATCCCGCCGCCGAGCAGGGCTGCGCCCGTCAGCCATTCCTGGTAGCGCGTCGCGGCGCGCAGCTCGAGGTTCTGGAGCGTCAGCGTCTCGAGCTCCTTCTTCTGGCCATCGTCGTTCGCGGTCATCGCCGCGTTCGACTCGCGGAGGTTGTTCGTCTCCGCGCGCAGCTCGTCGAGCTCGCCCCGGAGCTTCGCGACGTCGGCCTCCGCTGTCGCGAGTCGGACCGTCGCGGGGGGCGCCGCTTCGAGATAGCCATCGGGGATCCAACCCACCTTGCCTTCCGAGGTCTGGACCTGGATCCAATCCGTGCCGCGGCTCAGGACCTTGACCGAATCGCCGGTCGCGACGGTGCCGAGGATCCGATACTCGTTGCCGCCTCCCGATCGGAGATTGAGTCGCAGCTCGCCCTTGACCCAGCCCTGCTCGGCCGATGCCGCGCCCGCGCCGACGACCAGCGTCAGGGCGAGCAGCGTTCGGAGCAGGCCCGTCCGCGCTCGAAGCCGGGCGGCTCCACGCGGTTGCAGGCTGGCCAGGGCTTCGGACGGATCGAGCGGTAGAGAAGTCAAACGAATCTCCCGTGTAGTCGGCACAGTTTGGCGAAGATCGACGGAACGAAAAGGGGCCGCGCGCAGGAAGCTCCGGCGCGCAGGCGCGCGCGCATCGACGGGGACCGGAATTCCAGAGGCACGCCGCTTGCAGCTCCCGATCGGGACGGCCACGAGAACGCGGTGTGTCGGCGCTCACGCGAGCGTCGGCTTTCGATTCGAGACCGGAGGTTGCGAATCGAAACGGCGCAGCGCGTCCGGCGTGGGCCGAGCCCTTCGATCGCGAGGTTCCATGTTCGTACCGCCGCCTCTCGCACGCGACCTCCAGAATCCCTCCGTCCGCACGCCGCGGATCGAACGCGCCGAGCGCGCGCTCGCCGCATCGAGCGCGATCGAGGCGCCGTCCTCGACGAGGATCGAGGGGCTCTCCGGTCCGGTCGAGCTGCGGCGCGCACCGGGCGGATACCTCGAGGTCTGGCCGAGGCCGACGCCGCAGAGCCAGCGGGATCTCTACGGCGAGCGGTTCTACGAAGAGGACAAATCGACCTATCTCTCCGACGTCGATCGCGACCGCGCCTACTGGGACGGCCTCTGGTCGATCCGGCGCGGCATGCTGGAGCGGGCGCTGCCGCGCGGGGGGCGCCGTCTGCTCGACGTCGGCGCCTCGGGCGGCTTCCTGCTCGATCATTTCCGGCAGGCCGGCTGGCGGGTCTTCGGCATCGAGCCCTCGCGCTCGGCCGTGCGGCATGCACGCGAGCGCTTCGATCTCGACGTCTTCTGCGGCGAGCTGCTCGCCTTCGATCTCGAGAGCGACCGCGACTGGCGCGAGGGCGGCGGCGAGCCCTTCGACGCGGTCCACTGCGCCCAGGTCCTCGAGCACGTGCTCGAACCCGAGGCGTGCGTCGCGCGGATCGCGGAGCTCCTCGCGCCGGGGGGCGTCGCGTTCGTCGAGGTGCCGAACGATTTCAACGTCCTGCAGGAGACGGCCCGCACGCGGCTCGGCAAGCCCGCCTGGTGGGTCGCTCCGGATCACCACCTCAACTACTTCGACGCGGCGAGCCTCTCCGGGCTGCTCGCACGCCATGGCCTCGACGAGATCGATCGAGTGGCTTCCTTCCCGATCGAGATGTTCCTCTTGATGGGCGAGGACTACGTCGGGCAGCCGGAGGTCGGCCGCCAATGTCATGCGCGGCGGATGGCCTTCGAGCGCTCCCTGATCGAGAGCGGCCGGATCTCCGAGCTCGCCGATCTCTATCGCGCGCTCGCGGCAGCGGGAATCGGCCGGACCTGCGGGATCCTGGCGCGCAAGGCCCGCTGAGCCGGCGCCGCGCCGCGCCGCGATCGGCTGCGGTGCGATCGATCAGGCGCGCGGATGGGCTTGCCGCACGAGCGCCTGCGTGACGCGGTCGAGGACGGCGTCGACCCGTGCTGCCGTCCGCGCCCACGGCAGCGAGTCGTTCGCGAGGGCGATCGCCCGCTCGCTCTCGGCGCGCAGCGTGAAGTCGAGGAACTCGCGCACGCTCTCCCAGCCGTAGCCCTGATGACGCAGCCGACCGCTCGCCGGATCGTGGATCC
>CAUJGH010000622.1 GCA_963169575.1 Myxococcota bacterium
GCGGGTGTCCTGCGCGGTCGACGCGACGCCTTCGCGCTCGACATGCAGAAGAAGCCGACGACCGACGAGCTCCTCGCCGGTCTCATGAACGGCTCGCGCGTTCCGCTGGACGCAATCAAGCGCCATCCCCATGGCGCGATCTTCGACGCCGAGCGGGTCGACGCCGCGTTCGCCCCGCAGCCCGAGCATGCCTTCGTCGCGCCCGCGGATCCGGGGAATGCGGATCGCCTCGACGTCGGCAACGCCGACATGCTGGGCGAGCTCGCGGCGATCCGGAGCGAGAAGGTCGCGGACATCGGCGCCCGATTCGCGACCGGAGCGGCGGCCGCACAGTCGCCGGACGCACCCCGCCCCTTCCAGCTGATCTCGCGCCGCCTGCCCAACGTCTACAACTCGTCGGGCCGCGACATCGACGCGCTCCAGAAGGGACGGCCCTGGAACCCGGCGTTCGTGCATCCCGACGATCTCGCGATGCTCGGCCTCGCAGGCGGCGAGCTCGTCGAGATCGCGTCGGATCACGCTGCGATCCTCGGCATCGTCGAAGCGGCGCCGGAGCTGCGGCGCGGGATCGTCTCGATGGCCCATTGCTATGGCGGAAATGCGGAGGAAGGCGAGGACGCCGAGCAGCTCCGCGCGCTCGGCAGCTCGACCGGCCGCCTCGTCGACAACCTGCGCGACTTCGATCCCCATACCGGAATCCCGCGCATGAGCGCGATCCCGGTCTCGATCCGCAGGGCTTGAGGGCTCGCAGCGACCGCGCCCGTGCGTGATAGCATCGTGTGCCTTGTTTCGGAGCGCCTGGCGATGCGACTCTCGAACGTCGACCTCAACCTGCTCGTGACCTTCGACGCCCTGCACCGAGAGTGCAGTGTCGCTCGGGCTGCACGACGGGTAGGCCTCAGTCCGTCGGCCATGAGTCATTCCCTGGCTCGCCTGCGGGAGCTCTTCGACGATCCGCTCTTCGTCCGTTCGGGCGTACGGATGACGCCGACCGCGCGCGCCGAATCGATCGCGCAGGACGTGCGGGCCGCCCTCGACCACGTCGAGACCGCCCTCGAGAAGCCCTCCGACTTCCGCCCCGAGCAATCGCATCAGACTTTTCGGGTCGGCGCCTCGAACGACGTACAGATCGCGCTGCTGCCGATCCTGTTGTCGACGCTTCGAGAACGCGCGCCGGACGTCCAGGTGGAGATCAGCGACGCCCGGACCGGCGAGCAGACCCAACACGAACTCAGCGCGGGCAGCATCGATCTCGCGATCGGCTACCTCGGTCGCGCTACCGGCGCAGTGCGACTGCAGAAGCTCCTCGACACCCGCATCGTGAGCCTCGCAAGCGTGGCGCATCCGCGCGTCCGGGGAAGCCTCAACCTCGACCAGTACCTGGAGGAGAGCCACGTCGCGATCCGGAGCGCCGCCCCGCTCGGTCTCAATCCGTCGCCCGATGGCTTGCTGAAGCGAGAGGGACTGCGGCGACGGATTGCAGCACGGGTCGACAATCCCGAAGTCGCACTCCTCATCGTCGCGCGCTCGGATCTGCTCTGTTCTGCGAGCGAGCTGATGGTTCAGGGCCTGGCCCGTCTCGACGAGATCCAGGTCCTCGATCATCCGCTCCCGATGCCCGGTCAGGCGATTTCGGGGGCGTGGCACACCCGGACACACGCCGATCCGATGCACCAATGGTTCAGGAAGCTCGTCTTCCGTATCGCCGAGCGCTGGTCGGGAGGCCCCGGCAGCCACCACCTCCTCCCGCGAGTGGCCATTCCCCGCTGACCAACGTGTTCGGCGTGGGCCTGCATGCGATGCAGGCAAGAGCTGCACCGATTGCAAGTCCGTGGCGCGACGCCCCGTTCATAATCGGCAGACGCCTCCCAGCAGCTTGCGATCGGACGCAGGCGCGAAGCGTTACCGAGGAGAATTCATCGATGTCCATTCACGAAGCCCTTCGCGGAATCCAGGAGGTCCCCCAGCGGTCGCAGCGCCGCCGGCGTACAACACTGCGATTCGCCGCCCTCGCGATCCTTCTCCTCGCCACGAGCACCGCCTCCGCCCGCGGACACAGGGATGCAAACCCGGGACCGGACCATCATCCGCGACCCGAGGCCCGACCGGAGCTCGGCCCGCTCGTCTCGGGGACGACGTCGTACGTCGGCGGGACATTCATCTGGACGGACTACGCCTACGACGATCGTGGCGCGAACAGCGTCGAGACCTCGATCGTCGGTCCGCGCGGCGCCGCGCCCGGCACCGCCGCGCGCTCCGGCGGCGATGCCGTCTATCCGGATTGGGCCGCGCCCGGAAATACCGCCGATCTCATCCAGCTGCAGATCGCAGAGAACCGCGGCGCGCTCGAGATCCGAGCGCTCCTCGAAACCCTCGTCGACCCGGCGCTCCCGATCCTGGCCGTCGCCTTCGACACCGACGCGAACCCCGCGACGGGGGCCGCGGCGCTTCCGGGAGGCCGTTGGCCGGCGCTCGATCCCCTCGGCATCGATCGGATCGTCGTGGTCCGCGAGGCCGGATCCGAGCTGCTCGGCTTCGACGGCGAGGCTTGGAGCCGAATCGCCTCCATCGAGGCGGAGATCGACTCCGAATCGAACACACTGGACGCGCGGATCCCGCTCGGCTTCTTCCCGCGCAAGGGGACGAGCTGGCGAGCTTTCGGCGCCCTCGGTGTCGTCGATCCCGCGACCGGTGGATCCTTCCTCGACGGCCGCCAGCCGATCTTCGACCTCGCATTCGTCGGCGGCGAGCCCCAGGTCCAATGGCAGGAGATGAAGCAATCGGATGCCCTGATTGGAGCGCTCTCGTCGACGGTCGCGGCAGCCACGATTGATCGTACCAAGATGCAGAAGCGGCGGACCGAGCTCGTCGACGAGCGCGCCCCCGGATTCAAGACCTTCCTCTACCGCTCGGCTCTCACGCTGCCGGAGGGCGTGACCCAGCCGGCGCCGGAGGTCAGTCTCGGCCAGCACGAATATCTCGGCCCCTACCAGCCCTATCAGGTCTTCATCCCGGAGACGACGCCCGAGGGCAACCCGCTGCTGGTCTCGCTGCACGGCTCGAACAACAACCACATGATCTCGATCTTCACGGTCCCCCTCGGCGACTACGTCGGGACGTCCCGCGAACAGAGCGAGGACGCGTTCCTGCTCTCGATGTTCGTTCCCGACTTCGGCTTCAATGGCAAGACGGCCGACACGATGAAGATCTTCCCGCTCGGCCGCGGCGAGACCCTCGGCTACGCCGGCATCGGCGAGATCGACGTGCTCGAGGCGACGGCGGACGCCGTGCGGCGGCTGGACATCGATCCCGATCGTGTGACGCTCCAGGGCGACTCGATGGGCGGCTTCGGCGCCTATCGACTCGGGACCCGGTATCCCGATCGTTGGGCCGCGTTGATTCCAGTGATCGGACACGGCGCCGCCAATCGCAACCTGTTCGAGAATCTGACCAATCTCCCGATCTACCAGATCAACGGCGCCAACGATCCCCTCGTCTCCTACGCCTCGGCCCTCGACGACGCCGCGCTGCTCGACGCGCTCGAAATCCCGTTCGTGTTCTACGGCCTGCTCGATCGCGGACACGATCCGTCTGCGAACTCCCAATGTGTACGGGACAACGCGAAGCACTACGTCCGCAACACCAACCCTGCCGACATCGTGTACATCGTCGATCCCGCGACCTTCCAGATCGATCCGGAGCGGGACCTCGAAATCGTCTACGACTCGGCCTATTGGCTCTCGGGGATCGAGCTCGCCGACGGGACGAGCGAAGGCTCGGCGCGGGCGTCGAGTCATGCCTTGCTCCGTACGCTGGATGCGATCGTCCGCAGCGACGAGATCCTCGGCAACACGAGCGGCGCCTTCGATCTCTGCGGGCCCAACCCCGCCTTCGCCCCCGGCTGGAGCCCCGCCTTTCCCGATGGCGAGAGCTGGCGGGAGATCTCGCTCATGCGCGTCCCCGGCGCGCCCGAGCCCCGCTCGCCGCAAATCGACCTCGCGCTCGCGAATCTCGCGGCGATCTCGGTCGACCTCGATCGCGCCGGCTTCGGAAGGGGAGAGAGCGGCCGGATCGTGGTCTCGACCGATTCCAGGGTCACACTGACGCTCGACGGTCTCGAGCCGGGCACGCTGGTTTCGCTCGCCGACACGCCGCCTATGCGAGCGCATCCCCTCGCGACGCGGTCGATCGTGTTGCCACCCGGCGAACACACGATCCAATTCGGTCGTTGCCCAGGCGCGGGACGGTCTGGAAAGACGTGTCGCTGAGCGCCCCGATCGGCGACGAGGGCCAGCACACCTCGTCGCCGATCGCGCAGGGGCAGGTTGATCGATCGCCGGACCCGGCGTCTGCTCATACGATTTCGCAACGGTGCGTTTGAAACTTGTACTCCAGACCCGCGTAAATGAAATCCAGTCTCTGAGTTTGCCTCGGGTAGCCAAGGCGATCCGAGTCAAGCTGAGTGCATCCGCGCGCTCGACTCGAGGATCTCGGCATCCGGCCGGGCGAGCAGCGCCTTCAGCGCCGGATGCTGGAAATGGCGCTTGACGGTGATGGCGTAGAACTGCTCGTAGAGATCGGGGACGACGCAGTACTCCTCGAGCGCGCCGTCGCGCAGCTCGTCGCGAACGACGACCGACGGCACGAGGGCGATCGCGGCCGTATCCCGAGCGAGCAGGCGCAGCATCGCCATGTCGTCGACCTCCGCGAGCACCTCCGTCCGGATCTCCATCTGATCGCAGAGCAGGTCGAAGCGCGCGCGCACGTCGCTCGTCCGGCCGGGCAGGAGGATCTGCGCGCCGTCGAGATCGTTCGGGAAGCGGAAGGGCTTGCGGCGCCGGCGCGGCCGTCCGACGAGACTGACAGGCTGCCGCGCGATCCGCCGGCATTGCCAGCTTCGCTCCGCGTCCGGGGGCACCGAACGATTCGAGAGCACGAGATCGAGCGCATGGACGTCGAGCCGGGCGATCAGCTCGTCGAGTCCCGCGGATTGCAGCACGAGCTCGACGTCGTCCCGCGAGAGCAGCGGCTTCACGAACGACTCCTGGAAATTGCGCGAGAGCGTCGCGACGGCCCCGATCCGCAGTACCGTCCGATCCCGCCGCTGGCCGTCCTTCAGCGTCGAGACGAGCTCGGCGCCGTTCGAGAAGATCCGCTCCGCGTAGGCGAGCGCGATGCGACCGGCCTCGGTCAGGACCAGCGAGCGCCGCTCGCGGATGAAGAGCGATTGGCCGAGCTCCGACTCGAGCTGCCGGATCTGCACCGAGAGGGCCGACTGGGAGACGTGCAGCCGCTTGGCGACGCGGGTGAGGTTGCCCTCCTTGGCGACGGCCCAGAAGTATTGGAGATGGTGGTAGTTGAGTCGGGACATGGGATTCCTTCGTTCGTCTGTATAGAACGAAACATTACAAAAGATGAATTTTACTCAACCCTGATCCGAGGCGATGATCCGCGGCGTCCCCTTCATCCGATGAGGCCCCGCAATGTTCGCCGCCGACCTGGACCCGGACTCCTTCTTCGGTCTCGTGCTCGTCTCGATCCCCCTCGCCTACGGACTCGCCGCGCTGCTGCCGCTCGGTCCGGTGCGCGATCCGGTCGCCACGGCCTGGCGGCGGGCCGGACGCGCGGCCGCGAGCGCATTCGCGCTCGCGCTGGTCGCGGCGCTGGCGGTCGCGATCCGCGGGCCGGGCATCTTCCGGATCTTCGGCTTCGGTTTCGGGTTCGGCGGCGGCGGAGCCGGCTCGCCCGGTGTGCTCCCCGCCCTGCGCCTCGACCTGCGCCTCGACGTCGTGGGCGCCGTGATGCTCGTGCTCGTCGGATTCATCGGCCTCGTGATCCTGCAGTTCTCGCGGCGCTACCTCGACGGGGATCCGGGGCAGATGCGCTATGTGCGCTGGTTTCTCGCGACGCTCGCGGCGGTTTCGTTGCTCGTGCTCGCGAATCATCTCCTGCTCGTCTGGCTGGCCTGGCTCGGGACCAGCATCGCGCTGCACCAGCTGCTGACCTTCTACGACGACCGCGCGCCGGCCCTGATCGCCGCCCACAAGAAGTTCATCACCAGCCGCCTCGCCGACGCCTGCCTGCTCGGCGCGATCGCGCTCGTCGCGGGCAGCTTCGGGAGCGTCGATCTCGACGTCGTGTTCGCGCGACTCGAGGCGGAACCGGAGATCGGCCGCATCCCGTCCGTCCAGCTCGCCGCGCTGCTCTTCGCCGCAGCGGCTGCGCTGAAATGCGCGCAGCTCCCTTTCCATGGCTGGCTGATCCAGGTCATGGAGGCGCCGACGCCGGTTTCGGCCCTGCTGCATGCGGGCGTCGTGAATCTCGGCGGCTTTCTCATGATCCGGCTCGCCCCGTTGATGGCCCAGGTCGAGGCGGCGCAGATCCTGCTGGTCGTCGTCGGCAGCTTGACCGCCGCCATCGCATCGCTCGTGATGATGACGCGCGTCAGCATCAAGGTCGCACTCGCCTGGTCGACCTGTGCGCAGATGGGCTTCATGCTGCTCGAATGCGGTCTGGGCGCCTGGTCGCTGGCGCTGCTGCATCTCGTCGCCCACTCCCTCTACAAGGCGCATGCGTTCCTCTCCTCCGGTAGCGCCGTCGACGTCTGGCGCATGCAGAGTCAGGCCGCGCCGCCGGCGAAGTCGGGTCTCGGCCCCTGGATCTTCGCCGGGCTCGCGAGCCTCGTCGGTGTCGGCGGAATGGCTCGGCTCGCCTTCGGCGAGTTCCGCGAGGCGCCCGCGAGCATCGTGCTCGCCGGAATCGTCGCCGCCGCGCTGACGCCGCTCGTCGCCCGCGCGCTGCGCGGATCGCTCGCGAATCGGCTGCGCTGGCTCGCGGCGGCGCTCGTCCTCGCCGCGGCCTACTTCGGATGGCATGCAGCCTTCGAGCATGGGGTCGCGCTGCCGACCGGCGCCTCGGCGCTGCTTCCGCTGCGCGTCGCGATCGTGGCCGCGGTGTTCGGCGTGCTGTTCGTGCTCCAGGTCGCGATCGAAGTCCGGCCCGACGGCCGCATCGCGCGCGCTCTCTATGGACCGCTCTTCGCCGGCCTCTACCTCGACGAGCTCTTCACGCGGCTGACGTTCCGCATCTGGCCCGCGCGCCGGATCGCGGCGCCGCCTCAGCCGCGCACGCTGACCCTCGAGACCCCCGCTGCAGGAGACCGATCATGAACCTCGCCGTCCGAATGCCCATGAGCGACCCGCAGGCGCTCGATCGAATCGTCGATCGGGCCTGCGCCCGCATCGCACCGACCTGGCCTCTCGATCGATTCATCGCGGTGAACCCGCTCTGGGGCTTCGTCGACGAGCCGCTGCCCCAGGTCTCCGCGCGGATCGCGTCGCTCGCGGGCAGCCGCTTCGTGATGCCCCGGAGCTGGTACCGCGAGCAGTGGGAGGCGGGGCGCTTCGGGCCGGCGCATCTGCGGGAGGCGATCGCCCAGACGGGGGCCCGCTGCGGCGAAGCGGATCTCGTCGCCCTGCTGGTCTCGCCGGACGTGTCCTCGCCGCGGCGCGCGCTCGTGACCGACGTGCTCGACGCGCGGCGCGATACGGTGCACGGGATGGCGTGGTGCGAATTCGTCGCGCATTCGCTCAGCCAGTTCTGCGCGGCCCATTTCGACGAGGGGCAATCGAAGCTCGGACCGGACCGCACGGGCGGTCTCTATGCGAGCTGGCGGCGGACGGCGGAGCGCGACTGGAGCCCCGTTCTCTTGATGGGCTTCCAGGGCTACCGCGCGGCCGTGCGGCGGCTGCCGTCGAACGCGAAGACGCTGATCCGCTTCGCCCTCGAGGATCTCGAGATCCCCGAGGCCGAGTACGAGAACTACCTGACCTCGCTGCTGCTGCGCATGAACGGCTGGGCTTCGTGGTGCGCCTATCGCCGCTGGCAGGCTCGGCTCGCGGGCGGCAGCGACGACCAGATCGTCGACCTCCTCGCGCTTCGGCTCGCATGGGAATGGCTCCTGCTGGTCGGCATCCCCGATCCCGAAACCGCCCCGCGCTGGCGAGCGGCGATCTCCGCCTGGCCCGCGCTCGATCGCTCGGCCGAAACCTCGCTCGCGCTCGATTGGGTTCTGCAGCGCGCGCTCGAGATCGCCTATCAAGAGGAGCTCTGTCGCGGACTGGCGCAGGGCATGCGCGCGGGCTCGCCCGAGGCGACTGGGGACGCCGCGGGGCGACCCTCCGCGCAGGCCCCCTCGGTCCAGGCGGCGTTCTGCATCGACGTCCGATCGGAGGTCTTCCGGCGAGCGCTCGAGGGCGCGAGCCCGGGCGTCCAGACGCTCGGGTTCGCGGGCTTCTTCGGCCTGCCGATCGAATACCAGCCTCTCGGCTCGCCGGAGGCCCGGCCCCAGCTGCCGGGGCTGCTCGCGCCCGGCCTGCGCGCGACCGATTGCGGGGTCGACGCGGCCCTCGCCGGACGCCGCAGCGCCCGCATCGACTTCGCGCGCGGCTGGAAGCAGCTGCGATCGACGGCGATCTCGGGCTTCTCGTTCGTCGAGGCGCTCGGCCTGCTCTT
>CAUJGH010000623.1 GCA_963169575.1 Myxococcota bacterium
GCCTACGAGGCGCTCGAAGGCGCCGACGCGATGGTCATCGTCACCGAATGGAACGAATTCCGGATGCTCGACCTCCCACGCGCTCGAAGCCTGATGGCCGAGCCGCGGATGCTCGACCTGCGCAACATCTACAAGCGGGAGCCGGTCGTCGCGGCAGGGTTCCAGTACTGGGGTGTAGGGCGGTAGGCAGACGGTAGGCAGGCGGTAGGCAGGCGGTAGGAGAGCCGCCTCGCGTGTGCGACCGAGCGGCCGCGACGGCCGCGCCGATCTGAAGCGGGGGTCGAAGGAAAACCGAAGACTGGCGCTTTGAATTGTGATATCGATCACCAAGCAAGGGCCCGGTTGAGACGTACGATGCGGGAGAGACGGGAATTTCCCCTTCCCGACACCTCGACTCCAGATGAATTCCCCACGAGGTTCAAATGACGACGACAGGCTCGATTCGCAAGGACGTACTCGATTCGCTCCGGGGGATCCCGCTCTTCCGGCGGGTCGGCGAGAGCGACCTCGAGGAACTCGCGACCCACCTGATCGAACGGCGATTTCCGAAGAACGCCACCGTCGTCGAGGAGGGGCTCCCCGGCGACTACATGTACGTGATCCGCGAAGGGCGCGCGAAGGTCACGAAGGCTTCGGACGACGGCCGCGAGAAGATCATGAACTTCCTCGAGGCCGGCGCCTTCTTCGGCGACATGGCGCTGCTCGGCAACGAGACGCGCTCCGCGAGTGTGAAGACTCTCGAGGAATCGGTCCTGCTGGCTTTGTCGAGGCGGGACTTCATCGACCTGCTGAGGCAGAGCCCCGACCTGGCGCTGGCGGTCATCGAAGAGCTCGCGAATCGCCTGCGGGAGACGAACGAGCAGGCGCGCTCGCTCTCCTTCCAGGGCGTCGAGGAGCGAACCCGAAATCTCTTCGAGCGCATCGCGCGGCCGGCCGAGGCCGGTCCCGCCCGGCTCATGACGCCCCCGCTCACGCATCAGCAGATCGCCGACATGGTCGGAACTTCCCGGGAAACGGTGACGCGGGCGATCAAGCAGTTGAAGGAATCGGGCTGGCTGTTGCAGGAAGGCAAGCGCTACGTGATTCCCGCGGATCGCTGACGCCGGGCGCTTCGCGAGCCGGCGCACGACTCGAGTCCGAGCGGCGCGCCTCTGCTGCAGCGGCCGCAGCAGCCGCCGCCGCGACCGAGACGGAGACCGCGACACCCGCTGCGCATCCGCTCAGTCGCTCGTCCCCTTCGTCCCGTCCTGTGGCGGGTGTGCGGGCGATGTCGCAAGCTTGCGCCCGATCTTTTTCCCTCGGGATCACAACGCCCCGATCCGATCGGGCGAGGCCGGGCCACCGGCAAAGGACCAGTCGTGAACTCCACTGGATCGCTCCTCCGTCTCCGAAGCCCGAATCTCCGAAACCGGATCTTCCGCGCGCTCGTCGGCGGCACGCTCGCCCTGACGACGCTCTCGATCGGCTGTGCCGACGACGCCGACCGCGTCGCGAAGTTCATGTCGAACGGAGAGGCCTACGTCGCCGAGGGCAAGCACGACGAGGCGGTGATCGAGTTCAAGAACGTCCTCCAGATCGAACCCGAGAACGCGGCGGCCCACGAGGCCCTCTCGCTCGCCTATCTCGAGACGAAGAAGCCGCGCGAAGCCTATTGGGAGATGTCGGAGACCGTTCGCCTCGATCCCGGCAACGTCGAGGCGAGGCTGCGTTATGGCACCGTCTCCGCGGCGATCGGCGAGTACGATCTCGCGCTCGAGCAGGCCGAAGCCGTGCTCGCCATGGACTCGCGGAGTGCGCCCGCGCTGATTCTCCGCGCGCAGTCACGCGAAGCCAAGGAAGATCTCGACGGCGCGAAGGTCGACTTCGAGGCGGCGATCGATGCGGATCCCACGGGTCCCGCCTATCGATTCCTCTACGCGGGATTCCTCGAGCGCCGCGGCCGCCTCGACGAGGCGGAAAAGGTGATGCGCGAGCTGATCGCGATCGAGGAGAGCTACATCGCCTATTCGACGCTCGCGCGGCTCGTCGCCCGATCGACCGACCGGGACGCCGAGGCGCAGCCCCTGCTCGAAAAGGCCGTCGAGCTCGCCCAGAAGGCGCCGCTCGAGGAGGCCGAGCGGGACCCGAAGGCGAAGGGTGGAACGACGTCCCTGATTCCCAACTTCCTGCGCGAAGAGGCCGTCAACACCTCGTATCTGATGCTCTCCGCCTTCCACTACACGCGCGGCCGCTTCGACAAGGCGATCGAGGTGCTCGAAGAGGGCGTCGGGCACAGCCAGTCGAAGATCGAGCTGATCTACCAGATGGCCCGATTGCACCGCATCGAAGGCCACACCGACGAAGAGGCGGCCCTGATCCGCCGCGCTACCGAAGACGCGCCGGACAGCCTGGCTGCCCAGCTCGTGTACTCGCTCTATCTGAGCCAGCAGGGCGATCTTCCGGGGGCGCTCGCGGCGGCGCGCAAGGCGGTCGAGATCGATCCGGAAAACCGCGGCGCCCAGCTGCGCGAGGCCGAGCTGCTCGTCGACATGGGCTTCCGGGACAAGGACAGCCAGGCGATGGACGAGGGCCGGGCGATCGTGAATTCCATCCTCGAGAAGGAGCCGGACAGTCCCGAAGCGAACTTCGTGAAGGCGAAGATCGCGCTGACGGAATCCGACGTCGCCGGTGCGAAGGCCGCTCTCGAGACCGTCCTGCAGGCACGACCGGACTGGGCACAGGCGCGTTACGTGCTCGGATCGACGCTGACGGCTGCCGGCGAATACGCCCGGGCGCGCGCCGAGCTCTCACGCGCGGTGGAGCTCGATCCGCAGCAGCTCGATGCCCGCAAGCTCCTCGCGAAAGTCCATGCCCAGCTCGGCGAGCACGAATTCGCCATCGAGCAGGGACGGGCCTATCTCGCCCAGCGCCCCGACGACAGCGAGGTCCGCATCGTCGTCGGTCAGAGCCTGATCCGCGTCGGACGGGGCGAAGAAGCCTACAAGGAAGTCGAGAAGATTCCGGAGGCGAATCGGGACGCCGCTGCGAATTTCGCGCTCGGTCGCCTCGACATCGCGTTCGGGCGGCTGGAGCAGGGCACCGCGCGTCTGCTGAAAGCCGACGAGATGGCGCCCGGGAACGCCCAGGTCCTGCGCACGCTGCTCGCGCTCGACCGTGACAAGGGCAGGCTCGCCGACTCCGTCGCGCGGATCGCCAAGGCAGCCGAAGCGAATCCGGGCGACAGCGCGCTCGCCGAGCTCCAGGGCGAAGCGGCGCTGCTCAGCGGCGATGCGGCGGCGGGCCGCAAGCATCTCGAGCGCGCCATCGAGCTCGATGGACGCAACGTCTCGGCCCAGATCACGCTCGCGGATCTGGCGATGCGCGAAGGCAATCAGGCGGAGATGATCGAGGTGCTGGAGCGCGCGGCGGTCTCGGTGCCCGAGTCCGCCGATCTCCAATACCGCCTCGCGGTCGTCTACGAGCAGGCCGATCGCCGTCCCGATGCGATCGCCGCCTACGAGAAGGCGATCGGACTCAACGGCGATCTGGCGATGGCGAAGAACAATCTCGCCTACCTGATCGCGGAAAGTGGCGGCGACCTCGACCGCGCCCTCGAGCTGGCGCAGCAGGCGAAGGAGCAGCTGCCCGACGACGGCAACGCCTCCGACACCCTCGGCTGGGTCATGCTGAAGCGCGGTGTTCCGTCGGCGGCGATCGGGTATCTGGAAGAGGCGCTGGCGCGCTTTCCGGCGGACGCGTTCGAGGTCCAGGGCATCGTTCGCAACCATCTCGCGGAGGCCTTCGAGCGCAACGAGGAAGCCGGCAAGGCGGTGGCAGAGAGCCGGAAATCCATCGAGCTCGGCGAGAAGCTGATGGCCGCGGCGAAGAAGCAGGGCGTCGCGATCGACGAGCCGAGCTGGTCGGTCGAGGCGAAGAAGCGGATCGAGCGCCTCGGCGACGCCGGCTGAGGCTGCCCGGAATCGCATGATCCTGGAACGGGTCGGCCCCCGAGGGCCGGCCCGTTCGCATTTCGAGCGCAGACGTCAAGAGTTCCCGGACGGCCACCGATAGGTTCGCCGGCGGGGAGCGTGCGTCCGTGGACGGCCGCGCGATTCCGCCTTCGGTCGGCCGCTCGCGAGCGGACCCGCTCCACGGAGGAACTCATGAGGCGCACCCATCTCCTGACCGTCGCCCTCGCGCTGGTCGCGTCGTCGGCATCGATCGCTGCGGACGAGGGCGTGACGCCCGCGCCGTCTTCCGAGGCGGTGGCGACTCCGTCTCCCGCCCCCGTTGTCGTCGTGACGACGGAAGTCGCAGCACCGGAGGAATCCGCACCGGCGCCGGCCGCGGCCCGACCTGCGATCGTCCTCGGACCGCAGGGCGTCGACGAGCAGGGCCGTGTCGGTCGCCTCCACACCGTCCGCCGCGGTGACACGCTCTGGGACATCTCCGGCGCGTACCTCGGCACGCCCTGGGTCTGGCCCTCGGTCTGGACCGACAATCGGGAGATCGCGAATCCCCACCGGATCGATCCGGGCGATCGCATCTGGATCACGGCGAACGAAATGCGCGTCGTCACCGACGCAGAGGCCGACGCCTTCCTCGAGAACCTGCTCGAAGCGCCCGCTGCGCCGGAGCCGGATCTCGCGGCCGAAGAGATGGAGCCCATGGACGAGCCCGCCGCGGAGTTCGTCCCCGAAGAGCCGCTGATCGCCTCCGTCGAAGCGACGCCAGCCGGTCGACAGATCACCGTCAGTACCCGCGCCGCCGTCGGCTTCGTCACGACCGAGCAGCTCGAAGGCGCGTCGAGCATCGTCGACAGCCCGAGCGAACGGACATACGTCGTCGAGGGCGATCACGTCTACCTCGGTCTCGGGGAAGGCGATACGCAGGTCGGCGATCGATTCACCGTCTTCGAGGTCGTCGAAGAAGTCCGCGATCCCGGATCGCTTCGCATCATCGGTCACCACGTCGACGTGCTCGGCTGGGTCGAGGTCCGCGAGCTGACGGGCGACACGTCGATCGCCGAGATCCGCACGAGCTATGCCGAGATCCGGCGCGGTGCGCGCATCATGCCGAAGGCTCCGGTCCCGCGACACGTGACCGTGTTGAATACGCCGGACGCGAACGGCGGGCAGATCGTCTTCCTGCCGGGCCGCAAGACCGTGATGGCCGATGGCGGCTATGTGTATCTCAACCGCGGCGAGCTCGATGGGCTCGCGGTCGGCAGCGAGCTCGAGGTGTACGAGCGCGGTCGGATCTACAACGACGTTCCCCGCGACGTCGACGTCCAGACGCCGGACCACAAGGTCGCGACGCTGGTCGTCGTCTCGATGGAGTCGCAGACGGCGGTGGCCTACGTCCTGCACTCCCAGCGCGAGCTCGAGATCGGCGATACGGTGCGTCCGCGGAGCGCGCGTCTGGCTGCACGCTGAGGCGAAGCGCGATCGCGCGCGGCGATCCGGCAGGGATGAAGCGGGCTCGCGAGGCAACTCGCGGGCCCGTCGCGCTTCATGCGTCCGACGCGCACGTCGAGGAGCGACCGCCCGGTCGCGCAGCGTGAACGGGCGTCGACGACGTGCGCTCCTGCTCGCGGCGTGATTCGATGGAGGACCCGCCTGGTCCCGCTCGAGGTTCGTTTCGCCCGACGCCAAGCTGCTCGATGAACCGCGCGATGAACCGCGCGATGAACTGCACGAGGAAGCGGGTGCCGAGACCGGCGCCGAGAACGGATCCGGGAACGGTGCCGCGATCTGCGGCGCTGCTTCGGAGCGGCTCGGTGGACTCGCGCCGGAAGAGGCGCTCGCGTGGCTCGCGCTGCAGGCACGCCATGCTTTCGAACCCGAGCGCTTCGCTCCGCTCCTGCGGGCCGGGGTGACGTTGGAATCCCTGCTGGGGCTCGCCCATCCGGTCTTGCCGTTCGCGGCGTCGGGGCGGAACGAGCCGGAGCGCGGCACCGGGGCCGAGAGGCGCGCCGCGCGACTCGCGGCAGACGGAGTCCGGGTCGTCCCGTTCCCGCATGCCGACTATCCCGAGAGCCTGCGCGTCCTCGAGGATGCGCCGCTCGTCCTCACGGTCCGGGGGCGTGCCGACGGCCTGGGCGCGCCGGCCATCGCGATCGTCGGCGCCCGAGCGGCGACGCACGCCGCGCGGGAGATCGCGCGCCGTCTCGCCAACGACCTCGCGCTCGCGGGCTTCACGATCGTCTCGGGCCTGGCTCGCGGCATCGATGGCGCTGCCCATCGCGGGGCGCTCGACGCGGGCGGTCGCACGATCGGCGTGCTCGCCTGCGGAATCGATCGGGTCTATCCGCCGGAGCATCGGTGCCTCGCCGACGAGATGACCGAAGCGGGCGCGATCGTGAGTGAGCTGCCTCCGGGCGCCCTCCCGCGACCGCTTCATTTCCCCCTTCGGAACCGGATCATCAGCGGACTCGCGCTGGGCGTGGTCGTGGTCGAGGCGCGTGAGCGGAGTGGATCGTTGATCACGGTCCGGCACGCGCTGGCCCAGGGGCGCGAGGTCTTCGTGGTGCCCGGCGCGGTCGACGGGCCCCATGCCACGGGGACGAATCAGCTGCTGCGCGAGGGCGCTCGGGCGGTTCGCTCTGCGAGTGACGTGCTGGACGATCTCGGTGTCGTTCCCGCGCGCAGGAGCGAATCGACGCTCGATCGTACGGCGCCGCGGGCGCCGACTTCTCAGGGAGCGGCCGCGGAGGCCGGGCGCGCAGGCGGCGAAGCGCACATTCGCCGCCAGCTCGCGGAGGGTCCGCGGACACGCGATGCGCTGCTGCGCGACTCGGGGCTTTCGCCCGGTCGGCTGGCGACGGGGCTGATCGAGCTCGAACTCGCAGGGCAGGTCGTCGAGGAGCGCGACGGGCGGATCCACCTCGTCCGGTCGCGTTCCTCCGGCCCGGACCGCGTCCTTCGCTAACCTGCGCGCGTCCGCATCCCCTCCCCAGGACGGGAGGACCTCGAAATTCCCGCGTCGGCCAGGAGAGAAGTGCGTTGAACGTCACGTCCACCCCGGGCGATGAGAGCGTCGTCGTCGTCGGAGCCGGCCTGGCGGGCTGCGAAGCCGCCTGGCAGCTCGCGCGGCGGGGCGTAGCGGTGGAGCTCTGGGAGATGAAGCCCGAGCGGATGTCGCCGGCCCACGGCTCGCCCGATCTCGCCGAGCTCGTCTGCAGCAACTCGTTCCGTGCGAATACGCTGGGCAATGCCGTGGGCCTGCTCAAGGAGGAGATGCGCCTTCTCGACTCGCTCGTCCTGCGGGTCGCGGATGCGACGGCCGTGCCCGCCGGCAAGGCGCTCGCCGTCGATCGGATCGAGTTCTCGCGCGCGGTCACCGAAGCCATCCGCTCGCAGCCGGGCATCACGCTCCGCACCCAGCGGGCAACCCGGATCCCCGATGCCCGGCCCTTGATCCTGGCGACCGGGCCGCTCACCGACTCCGAGCTGGCCCAGGATCTCGCCGAGCGACTGGGCGAGGCGTACCTCTATTTCTACGACGCGATCTCGCCGACGCTCTACGCGGATTCGATCGATCCGGAGATCGCGTTCCGGGCCTCGCGCTACGACGCGGATACGGGCGAAGGCGAAGGGGATTACCTGAATCTTCCGCTCTCGCGCGAGCAGTACGTGGCCTTCGTCGAGGCCCTGCTCGAAGCCGAGACCGTGCCGCTCCACGCGTTCGAGAAGGCGCTCTATTTCGAGGGCTGTCTTCCGATCGAGGAGATGGCGCGGCGCGGACGCGAAACGCTCGCCTTCGGCCCGATGAAGCCGGTCGGGCTCGTCGATCCGCGGACGGGCCGCCGCCCCCATGCGGTCGTGCAGCTCCGGCGCGAAGACAAGAGCGGCACGCTCTGGAATCTCGTCGGCTGCCAGACGAAGCTCCGCGTCGGCGAGCAGAAGCGGATCTTCCGCATGCTGCCCGGTCTCGAGCAGGCCGTTTTCGCCCGCTTCGGCTCCATCCATCGCAATACCTACGTCAACGCGCCCGTCCAGCTCGACGACGAGCTGCAGCTTCACCGCCTCCCGGGCGTCTTTCTCGCCGGGCAGATGGCGGGCGTCGAGGGTTATGTCGAGTCGGCGGCGCTCGGCCTGCTGGCCGGGATCGGCGTCGCACGGCGCGTGCTCGGACTTCCGCGCGAAACGCCGCCCGCCGAGACCGCCCACGGCGCGCTGCTCCGCCATCTGCAGAACGCCGACGCGAAGCATTTCCAGCCGATGAACGTCAACTACGGGCTCTTTCCTCCCCTCGAGCCGGAGCGCGCCACCGCGCTCGCGAAGAGTGGCCGGCGCGTCAAGCTCGGCAAACGCGAGAAGAACGACCAGCTCGCGGCGCGCGCGCTCGCGGCGCTGGCTCCCTATCGCGCGCGAGTGGCCGCGGCGGGCACCGATCGGCCTGCTCGGTTCGCCAGCGAAACGGGGGCCGCATGAACTGGACGCGCGCGATCGAGGCCTACGGTCGACACCTCGGCAGCGAACGCGGCATGTCCCCGCATACCCAGCGCGCCTATCTCGCCGACGTCCGCCAGCTGACGCTCCATACCGGATCCGAAACCCTGCCGGCCTCGATCGACGCAG
>CAUJGH010000624.1 GCA_963169575.1 Myxococcota bacterium
ATGGTCGGTGCGGCAATCGCCGCACCGCTGGCGGGCATGCTCGCGGACCGCTTCGGCAAGCGGCGACCCCTGATCGTGACGGCGCTCGTCGTCGACGCGCTCTGCTTCGTCGCGATGACGGCGGCGATGCCCTTCTCACTCTTTCTCGGCATCCGATTCGTCGAAGGCTGCGCGCACATCTTCGCGCTCTCGCTGCTGCTCGGGGTCGCCGCGGGTCTCGGCGAGCCGTCGCGCCGCGGCCTCGTCATGGGCATCACCGGCGCCGGCATGATGCTCGGCGTCGCGCTCGGCGCGCCGATCGGCGGCGTCCTCGGACGTGTCGACGTCCTGCGCCCGCTCGAGGCCGGCGCCGCGCTGCTCGTCGTCGCCGCCCTGCTCGCCTCGGTCGTCCTGCGCGAGCCCGAAGGCGCCCCGGAGCGGCCCGGCCTCGCGGCGATCTTCCGGACGATCGGCCGCAACCGTGCGCTGATCGCGCCGCTGATCTTCGCCTTCGCCGATCGCTTCACGGTCGGCTTCTACACCACGACCTTCTCCCTCTTCGCGTCGGGACAGCACGGCGCGACGCCGCCCCAGGTCGGCCTCTGGATCTCGGCCTTCATGCTGCCATTCGCCCTGCTCTCGTTTCCCTTCGGCCTGCTCGCGGACCGGGTCTCGAAGACCGTGCTGATGTGCGGCGGCAGCCTGATCTACGGCGTCTTGACCGCGAGCCTCGGCTTCTGGACGACGGACTTCATTCCCTTCGTCATGGCGACGACGGGCGTCGCTGCCGCCGTCATGTTCGTGCCCTCGATGCTGATGACGACCGACCTCGCCGACGACGCGATCCGATCGACGGCCCTCGGCGCCTTCAATACGGCGGGCAGCCTGGGCTTCATCCTGGGCCCCGTTTGCGGCGGTCTCGTCAGCGAGGCGGTCCGGGCGAGTCACGGCATGGCCGCCGGCTACCAGGCGGCGTTCGCGGTCGCCGGCGTCTCCGAGCTGCTCTGCGTCGCCGCCGCACTCCCCATTCTCCTGCGCCTGCGACGAGCCGGACGGACGACCTAGGAGAATGACCCAAGAGGGCCGCGCGGCCGACCCGCCGCCTCCGCGTCGAAGAATCCGCGACGAAGCCTCAGGCGGGGAGCGAGAGCGGCCGATCCCGGGCCACGGCCCGCCGCCGTCCTGTATCGTCCGGGCCCGTTCCGGGCGCCGATCGCCGAAGGAACCGAGAGGACCTCCTCCCATGGCCACGTCCGCGCAGCGCCTCATCCATCCCGTGATCCTGTCGGGGGGTTCGGGCACGCGCCTCTGGCCGGTGTCCCGCCGCGCCTATCCCAAGCAGCTGCTCGCGCTGACGGGCCCCCGGACCCTGCTCCAGGACACGGCGCTGCGCGTCGCCGACCCGGCGGCCTTCGCGGCGCCGGTCGTGCTCTGCAACGAGGCCCATCGCTTCATCATCGCCGAGCAGCTGCGCGAGGTCGGGATCACGCCCGCCGCGATCGCCCTCGAGCCGACCGCCCGCAATACCGCGCCGGCGATCGCGGCCGCCGCCTTGATGATCGCGGCCAGGGATCCCGAGGCGATCCTGCTCGTGCTGCCGTCGGATCATGTCATCCGCGACGCCGAAGGCTTCCGCACGACGATCGAAACGGCCGCGACGGCCGCCCGGGAGGGGCGCCTCACGACCTTCGGGATCGTGCCGCAGGGCCCGGAGACCGGCTTCGGCTACATCCGCCGCGGGGCGCCCCATCCCGCCCTCGCCGGCGTCCACGCGATCGCGGAATTCGTCGAGAAGCCGGATCGGGAACGCGCGGGGGCCTTCGTCGCCTCGGGCGAATACGCCTGGAACAGCGGCATGTTCGTCTTCCCCGTCGCGAAGCTGCTCGCCGAGCTCGAGCGGCTCGCCCCCGCGCTCGTCGCGAGCTGCCGCAAGGCCGTCGACGAGGCCGCGACCGACCTGACCTTCACGCGCCTCGCGGCCGAGCCCTTCGCCGCCTGTCCGTCGATCTCGATCGACCACGCCCTCATGGAGCACACCGACAGCGCCTCGGTCGTCTCGGCCTCGATCGGCTGGAGCGACGTCGGCTCGTGGACCGCGCTCTGGGAGATCGGCGCCCGGGACGAGCGCGGCAACGTGACCTCCGGCGACGTCGTACTGCACGACGTCTCGAACAGCTTCATCCGCGCGGAGAAGCGCCTCGTCTCGGCGATCGGCGTCCGGGACCTCGTCATCATCGAGACCGACGACGCCATCCTGGTCGCCCCCCGCGACCGCGCCCAGGACGTGAAGACGATCGTCGGCCATCTCGAGCAGGCGGGACGGGGTGAGGCCGAGCTCCATGCGACGGTCTACCGGCCGTGGGGCCATTACGAGGGGGTCGCCGAGGGCGAGCGCTTCCAGGTGAAGCGGATCTCCGTGAAGCCCGGGGGGAAGCTCTCCCTTCAGATGCATCACCACCGCGCAGAGCATTGGATCGTCGTCCAGGGCACGGCCCGGATCACGAACGGCGAGCAGGAGACCCTGCTCACCGAGAACCAGTCGACCTACATCCCGATCGGGGCGACCCACCGCCTCGAAAACCCCGGCAAGACCGACCTCACCCTGATCGAGGTCCAATCCGGCGCCTACCTCGGCGAGGACGACATCGTCCGCTTCGAGGACATCTACGGGCGCAAGGGCACGAACCGCTAGCGGTTCCCCAAGGGTCCGCGCGGACCCCGCGATGCATCCGGGACGGCCTCGAGGCGCCGTCGGGACGTTGCGATGAAATCCCCAGAATCGTCGTCAGATTCCGAATCTCCCGTGATAGGATGATTTTGCCGGTGGACTGCCGTCGAGGGTTTCGGCGGTTCGCGCAGGCAAGAATCTTGGGAAGGATTCGACTCATGCGCTTTTCCACGTCCGGCTTTTTCGCGGCGCTCCTGCTCGGCTCGGCCTTCTTCGCCGCTTCGTCCGCCCAGGCCGCCTTCTACGGCAACTTCGCGGGCTCGACCGTCAACTTCATCGACGTCCAGGACCAGAACGGATTGTTCGGCGCGCCGACGGCGAGCGGCGATTCGCTCGACTTCAGCCCGAATACCTTCGAAGCCATCTGCCCCGGCGCGCCGAGCTGCCCGCCGAGCCCGGTGCTCGTCGACGACACGCTGACGATCACGATCCAGGCGAACAGCGGTTCGTTCATCGACGACATCCTGCTGACCGAGGCCGGCGATACGACGCTGACGAGCTTCCTCGACGCGTTCGCGGCGACGTCGGTGACGGCGACGGTCTTCATCGACATCTTCGAGATCGACGGCGTCTCGGTGAACAACATCAACGGCAACGCGGCGATGACTTTCACGAACGGCGGCGAGTTCGAGACGACCGACGAAGGCACGGGCACCCACATCTGGACCGGCCTGCTGCTCATCGACCTCGATCAGATCATCGCCAACGCCGGCGGGAGCGGCCGCGCGACCCGCGTGCAGCTCAACCTCGACAACACGCTCGTCGCCTTCGCCGCGAGCGGCGCCTCGGCACGGATCGAGAAGAAGGACATCGACGGCCTCGCGATCACGATCGTGCCCGAGCCCGGAACGGCCCTCCTGATGGGCCTCGGCCTCGCCGGCCTCGCCGGGTTCCGGCGCAGCGGACGCCACTAGCAACGCGATCCGGAGCGCGGCGTCGGGACCGTCCGGTGCCGCTCCCGGGGTCTCGTCGCCGTCCGAACGATTTCCACCACCGAACGAGACCACTTCTTCGACGGGGGGTTCCAACGCAGATTCCTGAATGAACAAATACGGCGCGCGTCTTCTTGGGAAGGGGGACCCGCATCGTCATGGGCTCGGCGGCAGCCATCGCCACCGCTCGAGCATGGGAGCAAGGGGATGCATCGGCACATGTTCGCCACGGGAGCGCTCGCGTTCGCGCTCGCCGTCGGCCTCGCGGGCTCGGCCTCGGTTTCGAACGCCGCCTCCTACGGCAATTTCTCCAGTCCGGGCGGAACGGTCTCGTTCCTGAACGTGGCCGACCTGAACGGCCTGTTCGGCGCGCCGACGGCCAGCGGCAACAGTCTCGACTTCAGCCCGAACGCATTCGAAGCGGATTGTTCGGTCAGCGCCTCCTGTCCGCCGACGCCGCATAGCGTCTCCGACACGCTGTTTCTCGACATCGACGCGAACGCCGGCAACTTCATCGACACGATCGTGCTCAGCGAGTCGGGCGACACGACGCTCTCCTCGTTCCTGAACGCCTTCGCGGCGACGACCGTCGTCGCGGACGTCTTCATCGACGTGCTCGAGATCGACGGCATCTCCGTCAACGGCATCAACGCCAACGCCCAGATGGTCTTCACGCAGAACGGCCAGTACGAGAGCAACGACGAAGGCGTCGGAACCCACATCTGGTCGGGCTTCCTCTCGATCGACGTCGGCTCCGTCATCGCGGGCAGCGGCGGCTCCGGCAACGCGACCCTCGTCCGGGTCAGTCTCGCGAACACGCTGACGGCCTTCGCCGAGTCGGGCGCTGTCGCCCGGATCGAGAAGAAGGACATCGACGGCCTCGCGATCACCGTGGTCCCGGAACCGGGGACCACGCTGCTCATGGGCCTCGGCCTGATCGGCCTCGCGGCTTCCAGCCGCCGCATCGCGCAGCGCTGAAGGGAAAACCAGATGTCGCGAACCCTTTCCTTCTCCGCTTCCGTGCTGCTCGCGCTCGGTCTTCTGGCCGGATCCGCGAGCACGGCCGGCGCTGCCTCGTACGGGAATTTCTCGGACCCGACGGGCAACGTGTCGTACCTGAACGTGCAGGACGTGAACGGCCTCTTCGGGGCGCCTTCCGTCAGCCTGAACAGCCTCGACTTCACGCCCCTCGACTTCGAAGCGCGCTGCAGTCAGTGTCCGTCGGGTGCCGAGACCTCCGACATCCTGACGCTCGACATCGCGACCATCTCGGGCCGCGCCGTCAACGAGATCCGGGTCACCGAGGGGCTCGACTACTCGGTGCTCTCGTTCGATCCGACGGGCTTCGCGGCGGCATCGGTGACGGCGAGCCTCTTCATCGACATCCTCGAGATCAATGGGGTCGCCGTGAACGGGATCAACGGCAGCGCGAACGTCCTCTATACCCCGGCCAATGCTTCGGTCTTCGGGTTCGGGACGCAGACGGGCATCATGACGGGCGATCTCACGATCGACATCGCCCAGATCATCGCCGCGGCCGGCGCGACGGGAAACGCGACGCTCGTGCGCGTCAGCCTCGACAACACGCTGCAGGTCTTCCACGACGGCAGCGGCGGCGAGGCGCGCATCCGCAAGCGCGATGCCGACTTCGTCTCGCTGACGATCGAGGTGATCGACGCGACCCCGGAGCCGACGACGGCCGTGCTGCTCATGGGTGGCCTCGCCGGACTCGCCGCCCAGCGCCGCCGCGTCCATCGACGGTTCCATTGAAGGCTTCGTCGGCTCGGTGTGCGAACCGGACCGGCGACGACGACGATCGCGGATTCGAATAGACGCAGGGCGGGGGCGTGCGCAAGCAAGGCCTTCCCCTGCGTTTTTCGTTCGGGAATGCCCGGCAGGACATGCGGAAGAGACGAGGATGAAGCGTCCGTCGATCGAAACTGCGAGACACCGCCGCGAGACGGCGCGGCGGGTCCGCTCGGCGCAAAGACCGACCGGCGGCATCCCCCGCCGTGCGGCCGGCTCGCTCGCGCTCGTCCTCGGTCTGGCCCTCGCAGCGCCGCCGCTCTCCCAGGGCGTGCTCGCGAGCGACGGCAGCGCCTTCGCGACCCGCCTCACTTCCACGACGGGCCTCACTGCGAGCGAGCTCGAGCTCTACGACCTCCTCGGCCGCTTCCGCGGATTCCTCGGCACCCCGATCGACGCGACCCATTTCATCACCGCGCAGCACATCGGCATCGCCGCGAGCGATACGATCAGCTTCAGCCAGGGCCCGAACGTCGGGACCTATTCGATCACGAGCTGGGTCGACGACGCGGGCTCGGATCTCCGGATCGTCGAGATCGATGGCGCCTTCCAGGCCTGGGCCGCGCTGAACGGCTCTGGCTACGAAGCGAATCGGACTGCGACGATCTTCGGGCGCGGCGGCGCCGGCCAATCCCAGGTCTTCGTCGGCCCCGAGCTGAAGGGCTGGACCGCCGCCGGTCCGGATGGCCAGATCAGCTGGGGTCGCAACGTCGTGACCGGCACCCTCGGTCCGAGCCAGATCTACGCCCGCTTCGAGATCAACGGCCTGCAACAGGAAGCGGGCCTCACGAACGGGGATTCGGGCGGGCCCTGGTTCGCCCCCGATGGCCTGGGCATCCTGCGCCTCATCGGCGTCTCGTATGGCACGAGCGGACCCTACGCCCTCGACGTCGGGGGCGTGCCCAGCGGCAGCGTCTTCGATGCCGCGCTGGTCGATCTCGGCGGACTCTGGATCGGCACGGCGGGCAACCAGGTCTTCATCCCCGAGAATCCGGTCAACGTGCCCAGCGTGATCGTGGCCTCGCGCATCTCCGATCGGATCGGCTGGATCTCGACCGTGATCGATCTCTCGAACGAGGACACCGATCGAGACGGCGTCGCGAACGAGTTCGACAACTGCCCGTTCAAGGCGAACGCGGACCAGGCGGACAACGGCGGCCTGGGATTCGTGACGACCCCGGATGGGATCGGCAACGCATGCCAATGCGGCGACGTGACGGGGGAAGGCCAGGTCAACGACACCGACGCGGCCTTCATCAAGCGATACGCGCTCGGCCTCTCCGCGCCCCTGTTTCTCGTCCCCGACAACTGCGACGTCACGGGCGACGGGACCTGCAACGGATCCGACGCGACGCTCATCCGGCACGCCG
The DNA here is from genome assembly GCA_963169575.1 of Myxococcota bacterium. Classification (GTDB taxonomy): domain Bacteria; phylum Myxococcota_A; class UBA9160; order UBA9160; family UBA4427; genus UBA4427. The sequence goes on from CAUJGH010000624.1 coordinate 6,816, forward strand.
CCGCAGGCAGCGTCAGTCCCCTCTTCGGGCAGAACTGTCCGAATGCGAGGCCCTGAGGTGGAGATGCGAGCGCCGCACGAAGGCCAGCCCGAACGCCGCGCGCGCCGCGCCGGGCGCAGCATGCGACGCTCGGCACTGCTCGTCGCGTCGTTCGTCGCGGCGGCGCTGACCTCGCTGGTCGCGCAGACGAGCCGCGCGGGCGAGCTGGCCGTCTACGAAGCCTCGGTCGGGAGCGGGCAGGTCCGCGTGCTGGCGGGGCCGGTGACGAATCTGCCGCTCGACCTCGACTACTCGCCTGCCAGCGCCGAGGGCGGGGAGCTCTACGGCATCAGCGAGATCGAGATCGAGGCGACGGGCGATCTCGTCCTGACGCCGTCGGGATTCGCCTGCCAGGCGACGGCCTGCCTCTACTCGCCCCTGCCCTTCGCGACCAGCAAGCTGATCCGCGTCACCGCCGGCAACGATCTCGCCGGCGAGACCGCAGCCAGCGCGAATCTGCTCACGATCGGCGTCAGCGGCAGCTCGGGACTCGTCGTCCTGACCCGCGGCGAATACGTCGATGCGACCGGGACGGCCGGCGCCGTCGGCAGCGTCCAGACGGTCGACGTCACGATCCTGGCCGCGGTGCCCGAGCCTGCGACCGGGGCGGGGTTCGCGGCGGCCTGCGCGCTCCTCGCCGGCCTCGCTCGCAAGCGCGCTGGCCCGGCCGCGAACGGCCCGCTCAGGAGAGCTTCAGCATCAGCTCGATCGGGACGCGCGCCTGCTTCGCGAGTTCCTCGGGTACCGTGACCCGCGGCCCGTCGTTCACGAGACAGAGATAGAGCTTCTCGAGCGTGTTGAGCCGCATGTAGGGGCAGCGGTTGCAGGCGCAGCTCTCGTCGAGCCCCGGCGCCTGGAAGAGCTTCTTGTCCGGCACGCGCTTCTGGATCGCGTGGAAGACGCCGTCCTCCGTCGCGATGATCGCCGTCCGATCCGGGAACTTCACGGCGCGCTCGATGATGCCCGTCGTGCTCGCGATGAAATCCGCCTGGTCGAGCACGGCCTGCTCGCATTCGGGATGCGCGAGCACCTCCGCATCGGGATGCTCGAGCTTCAGCTTCGCGAGCCCCTTCGCGCTGAACTGCTCATGGACGATGCAGGCTCCGGGCCAGACGATCAGATCGCTGCGCCCGGTCTCGCGGGCGACCCAGCGCGCGAGATGCCGATCCGGCGCGAAGATCAGCTTCTCTCCCTTGAAGTACTCGACCATCTTCACCGCGTTCGACGACGTGCAGATCAGATCGCTCATCGCCTTCACGGCGGCGGAAGCGTTGATGTAGGTCAGCACCTTCGCGCCGGGATGATCGGCGATGAAGGCCTTGAACTGATCCGCCGGACAGCCGTCCGCGAGCGAGCAGCCCGCCTTCAAGTCGGGGACGATCACGGGGATCCCCGGATTCAGGATCGCGGCGGTCTCCGCCATGAAATGCACGCCGCAGAAGACGATCCGCTCACAGTCGATCTTCTGGGCCGCGCGGGCGAGCTGGAGCGAG
>CAUJGH010000625.1 GCA_963169575.1 Myxococcota bacterium
CACGCGGTCCACAACGGCATCGTCGCCAACCTGACGACGGGCTTCCCCGGCTACGACAATCTGCTGCCGAAGAGCGCCGCCACGATCGCCGAGATCCTCCGCCAGAACGGCTACAACACGGCGATGTTCGGGAAGCATCACAACGCCCCCGAGCACCACGTCTCCGCCGCTGGCCCCTTCGATCTCTGGCCGACGGGGCTCGGCTTCGAATATTTCTTCGGCTTCATGGCCGCCGAGACCAATCAGTTCACGCCCGCGCTCTATCGCGGCATCACGCCGCTGCCGCCGCGCGAAGGGCCAGGCTTCGAATCCCGCGTGCTCGACGAAGTCCTCGCCGACGACGCGATCCTCTGGCTCCACAACCAGCAGGCTGCCGCGCCGGGCAAGCCCTTCTTCCTCTATTACGCGACCGGTACGGCCCAAGCGCCGCTGCAGGCGCCCGCCGATTGGATCGCGCGGTTCGAAGGCCGGTTCGACTCGGGCTGGGATCGCATGCGAACGGACATCGTCGCTCGGCAGAAGAAGCAGGGGATCGTTCCGAGGGATACGGTGAACACGCCGCGGCCGGAGGGCATCCCCGCCTGGAAGGACCTGAGCCCGGACCAGCGGCGCATCAACGCCCGCTTCATGGAAGTCTACGCGGGCATGCTCGCGCATCAGGATCATCAATTCGGCCGCCTGCTCGACGAGCTCGAGCGGATGGGGCTCGCCGAGAACACGCTCGTCGTCTTCATCGAAGGCGACAACGGCGCGTCCGCCGAAGGCGGTCTCCACGGCAGCATGAATCCGATGTCGAACTTCGCGAACGGCACGCGCGAAGACGAGCAGGCGATCCTCGCGCGTCTCGGAGAGATCGGCGGTCCGCAGTCCGTTCCCAATTGGGGCTACGGCTGGGCCTGGGCGACGAACGCGCCGCTCCGGCTGACGAAGTCGTATGCCTCGCATCTCGGTGGGACCCGCAACGGAATGGTCTTGTCCTGGCCGTCGCGCATCCGGAGCCGCGGGATCCGCCCGCAGTTCAGTCACGTCACCGACATCGCCCCGACGATCCTCGAAGCCGTCGGTATCGAAGCGCCCGAAGTCGTGAACGGCGTCGCCCAGCAGCCCATGGACGGCATCGATCTCGCCTACACCTTCGATGCACCGAAGGCGCCGGAGCGCCATCGCCTGCAGTACTTCGAGATGCTCGGCAACCGGGCCCTCTACGCCGATGGCTGGCTCGCGAGCACGACGCCTGCCTCCGAGCCCTGGGATGCGACGCGCAGCACGCGCTCGCCTGCCGACTACGACTGGGAGCTCTACGATCTGCGCCGGGACTTCTCGCAGGCCCGCGACCTGGCGGCGCGCGAGCCGGCGAAGCTCGCCGAGTTGCAGGCGCTCTTTCTCGCGGAAGCGAAGCGCAACCAGGTCCTGCCCCTCGACAACCGCCTCTCGATGGATCGCTTTCTCGCCGCATCGAGTCAGCTGCGGCGATCGCGGACCCATACCTACTGGGGACCGGGCATCAGCGTGCCCTCGGTCAGCGCCGCGCCGATCCTGAACCGCTCTTTCACGATCAGCGCCGAGATCGAGACGCCGACCGCAGCGACCGAAGAATCCGGTGCCGCGGTGCCGGCCGCGAATGGCGTCGTCGTCGCGCTCGGCAGCCGATTCGGTGGCTGGAGCTTTCATGTCGAAGACGGCATCCCCGTCGCCTGGATGGCGGCCTCGCAGCTCGAAGGCGACCAGTCCCGGGTCGCGGCGACGAGCGGGCTGCCCGCCGGTCGTTCGGTCCTGACCTATCAGTTCGTCTCCGACGGCGGCGTCAACGCGGGCGGCGAGCTCGTCATCCGGATCGACGGCCGCGAGGTCGGTCGCGGCCGCATCGCACGGACGATCTCGAAGCTCCCGGAGATGACGGATACCTTCGACGTCGGCTTCGACGCGGATACGCCCGTCAGCGACGCCCATGCACCGCCGGGTCGTTTCGACGCCGAGCTCCTTCGCGTCGACGTCACGCTCGACTGAGCGGTCGCGCAAGGGGGAACACAGCCGCGTCGCTGCGCGTGGACGGGCTGCGAGGTCTTCGGCGCCTCTCCGGGCCGATCAGCGGCCGTACGGCGATTCGAGCGGGTAGGGCTCGAATCCGCCGAGCGCATCGACCAGCTCGTCGACGTGCCAGGCGCCGTCCTTCGACTTCTGCTGCGCGAGCGTGAGCGGCTGGAAGAGACCGATCTCGCTCTTCGCGACGAAGAAGATCTGTCCGTTGATGCCGGCGGCCTCCTCGCTGCAGAGGCTCGCGATCAGGACGGCGACGTCTTCGGGGCGCTGCGCGGCCTTCATCAGGTTCTCGGCGCGGATCGCCGCCTCGCCGCCCTGTGCGCGGAAGGTCTCGACGGCCGTCGTGACCATGCGCGTCTCCGTCGAGGAGGGATTCACGGCGTTGACCGTGATGCCATGCGGCGCGAGATCCCGGGCGATCACGTTCGTCAATCCGAAGACGCCGCCCTTGCCCGCGCCGTAGGCGGCGTTGCCGGCGACGCCGATGATCCCCGCCCGCGAGACGAGATTCACGATCCTTCCCCAGCGCTTCTTCATCATGGGCTCCACCGCATGGCGCGTGCAGTAGAAGGTCCCCTTGACGTGGCTGTCGCAGACGCGGTCGAAGAGCTCGGCATCGAGCTCCCAGATCGGCTTCGCGAGGGACAGGCCCGCGTTGTTGACGAGGATGTCGACGCCGCCGAACGACTCGAGCGCGGTCTGGACGATTCGCCCGGCGCTCGCCCACTCCGCGACCGAGTCGCGGTTCGCGACTGCGCGGCCCCCGGCGTCCCGGATTTCGCGGGCCACGGTCTCCGCCGGCGCCGAGTCGCTGCCGGCGCCGTCGAGTGCAGCGCCGAGATCGTTGACGACGACGTTCGCGCCCATCTGCGCGAGCGCATGGGCGGTCGCGCGGCCGATTCCGCGCCCCGCGCCGGTCACGATCGCCGTTCGACCCGAGAGGCTCGTCTTCATCTTCGTTCCTCCGGTCGTCCTCGCGGCAGGGACGGCCATGACGGGACCGTCCTGACGGGAGGGCGATGCCGATTCGGATTCGATCGCCGCCTTCAGGCCGGCCCGGTACCCGGCGAGGGCACCGGCATCTTCAGCTCGTCGACCGAGCCCGCCCCATCGACGGAGATCACCTGGCCCGAGACGTGGCGCGCCGAGGGCGACACGAGAAAGAGTACGCAGAGAGCGATGTCCTGGCCGTGGCTCGTCACGCCCATCGGATTGCTCGGCTTCGCATCGCTACCGCGGACCGCCTCCGAAAAGCGCTTCATGCCCTCGGTATTGCCCGTCGCACCGGGATTCACGCCGTTGACGCGGATGCCGTGCGGCCCCCATTCGACGGCGCACGTGCGCGTCAGCGAGAGGACGCCGGATTTCGCCGCCGCGACGTGGGCCTGCCAGGAGACGCCGCGCAGCTCGAAGGCCGCCGCGATGTTGACGATGTTGCCGCCCCGATCGCGCATCGCGAGCTCGAACGCCGCCTTCGAGCAGTTGTAGGTTCCGAGCAGATCGATGTCGACGACGGACTTGAAGCCGTTGTACGAGATCTTCGAGATCGGGGCGGGGAAGTTGCCGGCGGCGTTGTTGACGAGGATGTCGAGCCGGCCCCAGCGTGCGAGGATCCCTTGCACGACGCGCTCGACCTCCTCGGGCCTGCGTACGTCGAATTGATCGACGAGCACCTCGATCCCCTCGCCGCGGAGCTCGGCGGCGGCTTCCTCGCAGACCTCGCGGCGTCGCGAGGCGATCGCGATCCGGGCGCCGTGGCGACCGAGGACGCGTGCGATCTCCCGGCCGATGCCGGTCCCGCCGCCGGTGACGAAGGCGACCTGGCCCTTCAGCAGATCGGGCGCGAAGACGTCGACGGGCTCGCTGATCGGCATGGGGCACTCGCTCAGACGAATCGCAACATCGTCCGGACCCAGATGGCCATCAGGACGAGCGAGCCGCCGGTGAAGACGGCGAAGCGGATCGGAATGGGATTGCGTGTCGCCTGGATCAGCGAATGAACGATGCGAATACCGACGTAGGCCCAACCGAGTCCGATCGTCAGCGTGTCCATCCCGCCCGCGAGCTGTGCGACCAGCGCCGTCGCGTAGAAGATCGTCGGCTGCTCGTGGAGATGGTTGTAGTTGTCCGCGACCCGGGCGACCCGGGGCGGCAGGACGAGCGGCGCCCCCGTTCGCGAGAGCTTCGTCATGTCGATCCCGGCCTGCTGGATGGCGGGAATCCGGGTCGCATACATCCAGAGCCACATCACGAAGGTCCAGCCGACCAGGGCCATGATCGGCAGCAGCATTCCGTGGGCAAACATGCGGAGTCCTCCTCGAGGTCAGCTCGCCGCGGGATGGGATGCGTAGACGCGCACGCCAGCCGGACCGAAGGACAGGACGTCGTAGGCCTCATGCCGCGACGGATCGGGATGCTCCATGCCCGGGGATCCAAGAGGCATCTCGGGCACCGCGAGTCCGCGCACGTCCGGGCGCTCGGTGAGCAGCCGCTCGATGTCGGCGGCCGGGACATGGCCCTCGAGGACATAGCCATCGACGAGCGCGGTATGGCAGGAGGTCAGCTCGTTCGGGACGCCGTTCGCGCTCTTCACCGAGGCGAGATCGGGCAGGTCCCTGGCCTCGACTTCGAAGCCCGCCGCCTCGAGATGGTCGATCCATTTCGTGCAGCAGCCGCAGGTCGCGGTCTTGAAGACCTGGATCCGGGTCGCGTCGCCATCGGCGGTGCGACATCCACCGGCCATCAGGAGGCCCAGCCCGATCAGCGCGAGCAGGCCGGGGCTTCTTCGGGTCCGTTCGAGATGCCTCATGGATCATGCTCCTCGTCGTCGGTTGGGGAAAGAAAGTCGATGGCCGCGCGCCGGAATCTATCGCCCGCGTCCGATCCCTGCGACCCAAAGCAAACGGCGCCGCTTCTCCTGGGAGAAGCGACGCCGCTCGTTCGTTCGTTCCGGACTTCGCCGATCGACCCGCCGGATCCGCTCGGATCGGGGCCGACGGATCCGTTCGATCGCGATCAGATCTTCTGGGCGCGGCCCGCGTACGACAATCCGCCGAGGCCGAGGACCATCAGCACCGCGGTCGTCGGCTCCGGGATCACGTTCGGCACCTGACCCTGGAGAATGGCCGTCTTGATGCCCTTCGTCTTGCCCGAGCCGTTCTCCGTCTTGATCTTCGCGGCCTTCACCGCGAAATCCTGGCCGTAGAAGAGGTCGAGGGTCAGGTCGACCGTCGCGTGGGTCAGCGTGAAGGTCACGCTCGTGCCCGTCTGGGCCGGGAACTTCAGACCGAAATCACACGGGCAGGCAGAGCCCGGCTGGCCGAGGCCGCGGCTCTTCTCGGCCTTGCCGATCCGGTCCTCGCCGAACTGGCTGGCGCGGTTGTTGTAGCCGATGACCGAGAGGCCGCTGATCAGGCTCTCGTCGGCGACCTGCGCGAGGAATCCGCGGATGTCACCGGCGCTGGCATCGAGCGTGAACGTGATGACGAGATTGCCGGGATCGATGCCGTCATCGATGGTCAGCGTCCCCTCCACGGGGCGGTTGCCACCGGAGATCGCCGGCGCCGTGACGATCGCGGCGCCCGCGGTCGAGGCGAGGCCGATCACGACGAGAAGCGAAGCAAAGAGCGAAGCAAAGAAAGGGGCTCGGCGCAGGAACAACATGGACAACTCCGTAGACACACCGCAGGGCGGCGCGTGGCCGATAAAGCCAGGGCACGAAGCTGCACGTGCCACTGGTACGGGGTTGTGGCGACGGCTCTTCGGAAATCGCAGGCTTTTTTCGGCGCGGGCAGAAATCGGCGGCGAATCGTCTGCTGACGGGACGTGAGATTCGCGGGGGCGGGCACGAAACAGCTCAGCCCCCTGGCCGCGAGGGTCGCGAGGGGGGCCGAGGCGCGCCAAGCTCCGTCCGCCCGGAGCTGCGATTCGCGCAGCTCCGTTCGCGGGAGCAGACAGGCATGCGACGATTCGAAGGCAAGGTGGCGTTCGTGACCGGGGCGGCGGCGGGGATCGGGCGCGCGACGGCGCTCCGGCTGGCCACCGAGGGCGCATCGGTCTTCCTGATCGACCTCGCGGTCGAGGGCTTGCAGGAGACGGCGAAGCAATGTGAGGCGCTCGGGGCGGCGGCGGCCCACGCCCGCTGCGACGTGACGCGCGAAGTCGAGGTCCGGGAGACGATGAAGGCCTGCATCGAGCGCTTCGGACGCCTCGACGCCCTCTGCAACATCGCCGGCATCATCCTGCTCCAGCATTTCGAGAAGATCACGGTGGACCAGTTCCGCCGCGTGCTCGAAGTCAACCTCGTCGGGACCTTCCTGCTCTGTCAGGCGGCGCTGCCGCATCTGCTCGCGACGCGCGGGGCGATCGTGAATACCTCCTCGACTTCGGCTCTCGCCGGCCTGCCCTACGGTTCGGCCTACGGGACGAGCAAGGGCGGCGTCAGCGCCTTGACGCGGACGCTCGCCGTCGAGTTCGGCAAGCAGGGACTGCGCTGCAATGCGGTCAACCCGGGCTCGATCCAGACCGCGATGTCGGGCGACGGGATCCTGCCGAAGGATGCCGACATGCGATTGATGGCGCGTACGATGTCGATTTCGAAGCCGATGGGGCCGGAGGTCGTCGCGGGTGTGATCGCGATGCTCGCGAGCGAAGACGGCATCCACATCAACGGCGAGGAGATTCGCGTCGACGGCGGCACACTCGCCTAGCCGGGCGCGCCGGGTCGCCGGCGTCGAAATCCGCCCGGAAGGGCGGTCGTCGCCTCAGAAGGCGCGGAGCAGCAGCGCGGCGACCACGCTCGCGGCGCCGAGGGCCCAGGCCGCGCGTGCGCGCGGCGAGGTCGTCTCGAGCCAGAACTGGAAGAGCCGGGCCTGCATGGAGCCCTTGCTCTCGTTGAGATGCGGGAAGGGCGCGTCGGGCACCGGCACGTCGAGAAACGCGCAGAGCGGCCCCCATCCCTGCTTGACGTCGAAGACCAGCAGCCGCTCGGGCGGCACCGTCGCGACGACTTCGGCGTTGTGGCGCAGGAACTCCGCGATGTTCGACTCGCGGTCGATGCGTCCCTTCATCTGGCCATCCCGGATCAGGACGTCGATGACGTCGATCGCGCGGCGCACGCGCGGGACGAAACGTCCGACCGCGCGCATGAAGCCGAGTCCCTCGAAGAGCGTCTGCCAGGAGACGAACCAGCGCTCCGGATCCCGCACGTTCAGGATCACCTTCGCCTCCGGATGGGCCTCCATCAGCTCGCGGTAGTAGAGGCAGGTCGGATGGTCCATGCAGGCCGCATAACGAGCCAGCAAGGTCTTCCAGTCGATCGGAGACGGCCGTCCCTCGGCGAGGGCGTGCGCATGCTGCGACCAGAGCTCGAGATGCCCGTCGTTGAAGCCGGGGCGCGCCTTCAGGATCTCGCGCATGTGGTAGCAGGGACCGAAGCCCAGCAATTCCAGCGCCGCCTTCATGCTGACGGTGCCCGTTCGCCCGAAGCCCGCGCCGATGATCTCGAGTCCCATCTCGTCGATCTCCTCTTCCGGGTGCAGGCCGGCCGCGACCCGATCCTGGGTGCCGCAACTCATCGGCAGGTCCTGCGCAGGTCTGGAGCCGACGCACCGCTTTCGGGACGGATTCGCTGGCGTGGGCCGGTCCAGCCAGCTCGACGATATGAAGGTTTGCCGCAGAAAACCGTCCGGGATGGGACCGAGATCCAATTCCCGGAGATCGCCGCCGATGGGACTCGGGTGAAAGCTCCGCAGCCAGGCGGGGCTTCTACCCGAGGTCCGAACGAAGATGCAGCTCCACTGGAATCACGACGCCGATCCGGCGAGGACCTCGGAAGCCGCTCCTGCGGCCCATCGGACCGGAGCGGCTCGATGCGGGGCGCTCGTCGCCGCAGTCCTCGCCGTTTCGTCTCTCGGCTCGCTCGCGCCCGCGGACGCCGGTGCGACCCGGATCTTCAGTCCGGCCGATCCCGCACTGGCCGGCGCGCTCGTTCAGACCTTCGACGCGACCCCCGTCGGCTATTTCACGAGCCAGTCGTTCCTGATCGGCAGCGACGGTTTCAGCGTCTCGGCCCTCGCCTCGAACATCCACATCGACGACGTGTTCTGCGGCGATTTCGGCACCTCCGGCCGCTGTCTCGACACGGTCGGTTCGGGAGGCGCTGCGAACGACGACCTCGACATCGTCTTCACCGGCGGCGGCGTCCTCGCCTTCGGCTTCGCCCTGAATGCGCTCGACGTCGCCTGGACGATCACCACCCATGGTGTCGGCGGCGTCCTGCTCGGGACGTACGTCGTCTCCAGCCAGAGCCCCGGCCTGACGGGCAACGCGCGACGCGGCTATTTCGGAGCGACGGAAGGGGCGCCGATCGAATCCATCCGGATCCGCTCGGCCGGTTCGGATCGGGCGCTGATCGACGATTTCGCGTTCGTGCCGGTGCCCGAGCCCGGCGCCGCCCTGCTCGTCGGGCTCGGTCTCGCCTGGCTCGCCGGATCGCGGTCGCGCGCCTAGCGCTCCTCGGTCAAGGGCCTGGCGGCCGCGCGCCTGGCGCTCCTGGGCCGCGGGCCTGGCGGCCGCACGCCTAGCGCTGCTGGCGCCGGTCCTCGCTCTCGAGCAGCTCCCTCTTCGTCGCCTCGTCGACGAGGACGCCGCGATGCGCCGTCGCATCGAGGATGGCCCTGGAGAACGGCAGCTCGTTCTTCCAGCGCGGCTGCAGCAGCGACGAAGGCAGCACCGCCGTCGCCCAGTCTCTCGGTGCGAGCCAGCCGGGCGGCGCGACGAGCGTGCTGCGCGTCCCCGCCATCGGATGCTGCCGTCTCCATTCCGCGAGCAGTCGCTGCATGCGCAGGACCACCGCCGGATGCCGTTCCGCCAGATCCGTCTTCTCGTACGGATCCGCTTCGATGTCGAAGAGATGATTCGTCACGATCGTCTCGGTCGCCCGCTCCTGCAGGATCTGCACGAGCTTGAAGCGTCCGTCGAAGAGGGCGAGATGGATGACGCCCGGGATCGGGATCTCCGAGGCGAATCCGACCGGCTTCGTCCGTACCACGCGCTGATCGCGCGCGATGGCGGGCCAGAAGTCGATGCCGTCGAGCGGCACACGGCTCGGGATCGCGGCCCCTGCGGCGCCGGCGAGCGTCGGCATCAAGTCCATGACGGTGATCATCTCGTCGAGCTCGCGTCCGCCCTCGAGGCGATCGGGCCAGCGGATCGCCGCGCCGACGCGGATGCCGCCCACGAAGGTCTGTCCCGTGAAGCCGCGGAGCGGCGCATTCACGCCGCCGAAGACGTCGCTCCCGCCGTTGTCGCTGGAGAAGAAGACGATCGTATCGGCGGCGATCTCCTCCTCGTCGAGGGCGGCGAGGATCTCGCCGATCGCGTGGTCCATCTCGTCGACCATGGCTGCATAGATGCGGCGCGATCCCTTCGCGGGGAGCGCGGCGTACTTCTCGATCGTCGCCTCGGGCGCCTGCATCGGGCTGTGCGGTGCCGTGAAGGGAACGTAGAGGAAGAAGGGACGGGAGCGATCCCTCTCGCGGATGAAGCGCACCGCTTCGCGCGCCTCGAGATGGGTCAGGTACTCGCCCTTCGCTTCGATCGACTTTCCGTTCTGCTGGAGGTCGTGTCCGCTCTCGCGCGTGTGCTGGTAGTAGTTCGTGTTCGTCTGGAGATGGCCGTAGAAATGGTCGAAGCCCTGGGCGTTCGGGAGCTGGTGCTGCTGGGCATGCCCGAGATGCCATTTGCCGACGAGGCCGGTCTGGTAGCCCTCGGCCTTCAGGATCTCCGCGAGCGTCGTCTCGCTCGGTGCGAGGCCCACGTTGTTCCAGGGATTGATCTGGTCGTAGGCGATCCCGAGCTTGATCGGATCCCGGCCGGTCAGGAGCGCGGCCCGCGTCGGCGAGCAGATCGGGGCGACGTAGTAGCGGTCGAGCACGACGCCCTCGCGCGCGATCCGGTCGATCGCGGGCGTCTCGATCTCGCCGCCGCGGAAGCCGACGTCCGCATGGCCGAGATCGTCGGCGAGCAGGATGACGATGTTGGGCGAACGCGATGCCGCGGGCGTCGGCGCCAGGCCGAGACCCCCGGCGAGGACGATCCCGATCAGTCCCGCCCAGCGACGCGCGCGCCCGGTCGTGTGGCCGGTTTGCGCGCCGGTGCACGGGCGGCGATCACGCCGTCCCCGCGTCCACGATCCATCGCTGCTTCCGACCTGCCGTCCGATTGCCGCTCTCATCCGCCGCCCCCCGCCCTCTTTCGTGCGCCGCTCGCGTCCGCCGCCGCGCGGCTCGCCCGGCGTCGCCGTCGCCGCGTGGGCCGCCGCCGGGCGGATCTTCGCGGATCCGTTTCCGGCCTGCCGCCTGCCTGCGCGGGGCCTGCCGCCCGTCGTCGTCGCGCGGCGTCGGGCGGGCTCGGATGACGGGGCGAGTGAGGACAGGCGCGACCTGGAAGTGGCTGGAGAGGCAAGGGTGGGTGCTGCAGCACACACAGCACGAGCGGTGCGACGTCGATGCAGCACCACGACTCGAGAGGCGCGATCGGAGGCAGGATTTGGCGAGAATCAAGCGACGACGGCGGGTGCGCTGCAAGCTCCAATGCGAGGTCGTGCAGCCGAACCAGCGCCCGATCCCGGCGCGGCTCGTGAGCCTCTCCGAGGGGGGCTTCGCGATCATCACGACCGTCGGACTCGTGCAGGGCGAGTCGATCCGCGTGCTGATCAAGCCCGACCACGGCGGCACGCCGATCCGGGTCTCGGGCATCGTCTGGAATGAAGCCGAGACGAGCCCCGTCTCGACTTCCTCGCGCCTCCACCGGCTCGGCTGCGTGGTCTCCGAACCGCCGCCCGCCTATCTCGCGATTCTCGATCGGCTCGATCCGCCGACGGCCCGCCCGCAGCCGGTTCCGATCGCGGTGCCGCTTCAGCGTCCCGCGGCGGCCGAGCCCGGGGCCGAGGTCGACCTGCCGCGCTCGCGTGAGCTGCAGCCGCCGCCCAAGCGCGAGCCCGAGGAGACGCTCCCGTATTTCCGCGTTCGCATGAAACAGATCGGCGGCCCGAGAACACGCATCCTGACCCTGCGCGCGCGCTCGGCGAGCCATGCCGAGCAGCTCGCGCTCGACGAACTCGCGAGCATCTGCAGCGATGCCGCGGGCTGGGGGGTCCTTCACATCGCGCGCGTCGGGGGCGGTCGCGCATGATCCGCCCGCTCCCCCCGCCGGCCTTCGCGGTCGGCGCCGGCGTGCCGCCGCGGCGAGCTTTGCGGATGGGGTCCTAGACGCGCAGGTCGATGCGTGTCGTCGGCGGCTCCGGTCGGTCGTCCCCGCCCGATCCGGGATCGCGGTTCTCGCTCGGGTCGGGGCTCGATGCGGGATCCGGAGCTTCGTTCTCGGGCGATTCGGCGGGCGAGTCGTCCTCGTCCCTGCGGCGCTTTCGCGGCGATCGCTCCGGTCGCTGCCGGCGGGGTTCGCGTCCGGTCTCCCGGCTCGGTCGCAGGGGTTGGATCGGCGAGAGGGGCGCGGTCGGCGGGATGCGAGGCAATTCGCTCATGTCGGCCCGACCTCCGTTCCGGAAGAACGCGACTCTTCCGGCATCGGCGGACCGCGGCGCTGCTTGAGCCGCCTCGGCGGGCGACCCGGTTCGGCCGCGCTGGCTATGCTGGGCCCATGGCGGGGATCGACGAGCTTCTGGGGATCATGGCGCGGCTGCGACACCCCGAGCAGGGCTGTCCCTGGGACCTCGAGCAGGACTTCTCCAGCATCTCGCCCCATACCATCGAAGAGGCCTACGAAGTCGACGAAGCCATCGCGCTGGGCGACCTCGCGGCCCTGCGCGACGAGCTCGGCGATCTGCTCTTCCAGGTCGTCTTCCAGGCGCGCCTCGCGGAAGAGCGGGGCGCTTTCGATTTCGAGGGCGTCGTCGAAGCGGTTTGCCGCAAGCTCGTCCGCCGTCATCCGCACATCTTCGCGGACGCGCCCGCTCCGGGCAGTGCGGCGATGCAGGTCGCGAGCTGGGAGGCGATCAAGGCGGCCGAGCGCGCCGCAGCCGGACGGCCCGGCGCCGATCGCCCCGATCCCTTCGAAGGCATTCCGCGGGCGCTTCCAGCCCTCACGCGCTCCGCCAAGATCGCGGGGCGCGTCGCCGGACTCGCGTGGCGCGCGGGCGGGGAGCCCGGCGCGTCGCCGCGTGCGGAGCCGATCGTCGGATCGGAGGTGCGCTCGGCGGCGGCCGTCGAATCGGCCCTCGCCGGCGTGGTCCGGGCCGGGACGCGCGCCGCCGACCGGATTTCCGGCCGGGCCGAGGCCCATGCAGCGTCGAGCGATTCGCAGCGCGCGGATTCCCGACCGGATCGCGCCGAGCGCCTCGCGCTCGTCGGCGACGGCATTCGCGCCTGGGTCGAATTGGCGCGCCAGCTCGGAGTCGATCCGGAGCAGGCGCTTCGTCTCGAGGACGATCGCGCGACCGACGCGGTTCGCCGCGATCTGCATCAAGCCGCCCCCGCGCAGCACCGATAGGCGCTCCACGCTGCGCGTTCGCTGCGCGCTGCGGTCGGAGGACCTGCGATGCGCGTCGAACGAAAGCCCGAGAAGGGGCGCCACAAGTCGAGGTCGAGACG